>JADMIG010000014.1 GCA_015478725.1 Chloroflexota bacterium
CCCCCCCGTGCCCGCCCGCACCCCCCGACGCGCGCCCCGCCCGCCCGCGCCCCTCGCACGATCGCGCCGCGCCGAACGGACGGCGGTACACTCGTCGCGACGTTCGGCAGCCGACCCACAGCGCTCGAGGAGACGACCCGTGCCGAAGAGCTACACCCGCCTGACGACCCCGCTCGTCCGTGACGGCGTCGTGAATGGCGACCGCCGCACGGGCATGCTCCGGCCGGCGACCTGGGACGAGGCGCTCAACCGTACCGTGACCGGGCTCCAGGCAGCGAAGGCGGCCCACGGCCCGACGACGTTCGGCCTCTTCAGCTGCAGCAAGGCCACGAACGAGGTGAACTTCGCCGCCCAGAAGTTCAGCCGGACGGTCCTCGGCAGCAACAACATCGACAGCTGCAACCGGACCTGACACGCCCCATCGGTCGCCGGTCTGGCGACCATCTTCGGTGCCGGCGGTGGCACGAGCTCCTACCGCGAGGCTGAGGAGACGGACCTCATCGTCCTCTGGGGCAGCAACGCCCGGGAGACGCATCCGATCTTCTTCCATCATCTCCTCCGCGGAGTGAACAACGGCGCCCGGCTCTACGCGGTGGATCCCCGCCGGACGAGCTCGGCCGAGTGGGCGGACGTCTGGCTGGGGCTCGACGTCGGATCGGACATCGCCCTCGCCAACGCCGTCGGCCGCGAGATCATCGCCTCCGGCCTCGAGCATCGCGAGTTCATCGCCCGGGCGACGTCCGGCTTCGATGCCTACCGGGCGAAGGTCGAGCCGTACACGCTCGAGTACGCCGAGCGCGAGACGGGCGTCCCGGCGGACGCCATCCGGGACCTCGCCCACGCGTACGCCACGGCCGACAAGGCGATGATCTGCTGGACCCTCGGCATCACCGAACACCACAACGCCGTCGACAACGTCCTCGCGCTCATCGACCTCGCGCTGCTCACCGGCCACGTCGGCCGCTATGGGAGCGGCGTGAACCCGCTCCGTGGCCAGAACAACGTCCAGGGCGGCGGGGACATGGGAGCGCTGCCGGACCGGCTGCCCGGTTTCCAGTACGTCGAGAACGACGCGCTCCGGGCGAAGTTCGACCGGGAATGGGGCGTGCCGGTGCCGCCGAAGCGCGGCTGGCACATGTCCGGGATGTTCGATGCGATGGACCGCGGCGAGCTCAGCGCCCTCTACGTCATCGGCGAGAACCCGATGCAGTCGGAGGCGGACCAGCACCGGACACGGCGGCTCCTCGAAGGGCTCGAGTTCATCGTGGTCCAGGACATCTTCCTCACGAAGACCGCCGAGATCGCCGACGTCGTCCTGCCGGCCACAGCCGCCTGGGCCGAAGCCGAGGGGACGGTGACGAACTCCGAGCGCCGGGTCCAGCGCGTCCGCAAGGCGCTCGAACCGCCCGGGGAGGCCCGCGACGACCTGTGGATCGTCTACGAGCTCGCCCGCCGGATGGGAAGCGACTGGGGCGAGGCGTCCGCCGAGCGGACATGGGACGAGGTCCGACGGCTGGCGCCGCCGTTCGCCGGGATGAGCTACCGCCGCCTCGAGGAGCTCGGCGGGATCCAGTGGCCGTGCTACGACGAGACGCATCCGGGCGAGCTCTTCCTCCACAGCCGCCTGTGGGAGGATCCCGTCCCGGGCAACCGGGCGCCGTTCGTCGCGGTCGACCACGACCCACCGGTCGATCGCCTGACGGAGGACTTCCCGGTCCGCCTCACGACAGGCCGCCGGCTCGACTCGTACAACACCGGCGTGCAGTCCGGCGGATACCGGTCGCCGCTCCGTCGGGGCGAGTCTCTCGACCTGTCGCCGGAGGACATCGCGACCTACGGGCTCGAGAGCGGCGAGCGCGTCCGTGTGATCTCGCGGCGGGGCGAGCTCGTCGCGCCGGTGCGGATCGACCCGTCGCTCCGGGCCGGCCTCGCGTTCATGACGCTCCATTTCCAGGACGACGTCGCGACGAACCTCCTGACGATCGACGCGACGGACCCGAAATCCGGCACGGCCGAGTTCAAGGCGACGGCGATCCGGATCGAGAAGCTGCCGGTCGCCCTCGCGACGGCCTCGGCTCGCGCCGGCTGACGGCCGATGGCAGTTCGGCTCATCCGCACGATCGGAACGCTCGTCGCGGTCGCGGCGATCGCGGGCTGCGGCTCGACCTCGATCTCCCTGGCCCAGCCGTCGCCAACCGGGGTCGCCGGACCGAGCGCGTCCGTCGCACCGGGCGCTCCATCGGGAGCGCCGTCCGGGGCGCCCGGACCCTCGCCGATCGTCGGTCCGACCGCGTCGCCCTCCTCCAACCCATCGCCCTCCTCCCGACCGAGCGCGTCCCCGGCCGTGGCGTTCACGCCGACCGCCGTGACGTTCGTGTCGGCGAACGACGGCTGGGTCATCGGCACTGTTCCCTGCTCGGCCGGTTCGTGCCTCGCCGTCAGGCGCACGACGGATGGCGGTCGGACGTGGACCGCTGCGCCGGCGCCTGCCGCGGTGCCGTCGGCCGGGATCGGGCAGCCCGGCGTGTCGTCCATCCGGTTCGCCGACCCGCTCGACGGCTGGTCATTCGGATCGAGCCTGTGGGCGACGCACGATGGCGGGGCGACCTGGCATCCCACGTCCGTGCCGGGCCTGCCGGCGGACTCCGTCATGGGACTTGAGGCTTCCGGCGGCACCGTCACCGCTCTCGTCGCGGATACCGCTGGCGCGATCCGGCTCGCGACGAGCCCGGTCGCCACGGACGCCTGGCACGTGACCGGGCCGGCGGTCAGCCTGGGCGCCGGGCCCGTCCCGCGCCCGAACCTCGTCCTGAGCCGCTCCGCCGGCTGGCTCCTCGAGGTCGATCGGACAGTGATCGCACCCGGCGCCCGCCTCGTCGGTGGCACGTGGCGGACCTGGCAGCCGCCCTGCGCGACGGCGAACGGACCGGCGCTCCTCGCCGCCGCGGACGCCTCCAATCTCGTCGCCGCGTGCGATGCCGGCGTCTGGGGACCACCGTCGGGCGGCTTGCCGATGGGCGCTCACCTCTACCTCTCCCGCGACGGCGGCCTGACCTTCACGCTCGTCGCCGGCACGCTTCCACTCGGCTACCCGTCGTGGATCGCGATGCCGACGGCGACCACGATCGCGATCGCCGGCACTCGGACCAGTGGCAGCGCGATCGCGATCTCCGCGGACAGCGGGCGGACCTGGCGGGTCGTGACCGTGGGTTCGGCGACTGAGGCGATCACGTATCTCGGCTTCACGACCGCGACCCAGGGCGTCGCGATCGCGACCGACCAGGCCGGCGGCGGGCGGCTGCTCATGACCCGCGATGGCGGGAGGAGCTGGTCGCCGGTCGCCTTCTGAGCGGGAGCGGCTCTCAGGCGGGCGAGACGACCGGCAGGCCGAGGGCGCGCGCGGCGGCGGCGAGGCGCAGGTCGTAGGTGACGAAGGCGGCCAGGTCGGCCCCGAGTGTGAGTGCGGTGGCGAGATGGATCGCGTTGAGCGTGCGCAATTCGGGCGGCTCGAGGCTCGACGCCCGCTCGGCGATGTGGGCCGCCACCGCGATGACCTCGACGGACGCCACGATCCTCTCGAGGTGGCCCGGGTCGTGCGGCCGCCGCGCGGTGGCTCGCCGGGTCTCGACGATCCCGATGAGGCTGGTCATCACCCGCTCGCTCTCGACGTACCACCGCTGCATCTCCGCCGACCCGGGCTCCTCCACGGCGAGCTTCACGAGCGCCGAGGCATCCGCGTAGGTGACCGCGGTCACCGGTCGTCCTCGTCGCGCATCTCCTGGAGGATCTCGCTGATAGGTCGACCGGGGATCTTCGGCGGCGGAGGAAGCGTCCGATGGTCCATCGTCGCCGGCGTGATGGCTCCCTCAGCGATGAGGCGGGCAAGGCCGATCAGCGGCTCCGGGCGTCGCGGTTCGAGGCGCGCGACCGGAACGCCGTGCTCCGTGACCTCGAGGCTCTCGCCGGCCTTCACGCGGTCAAGGTAGACGGACAGGTTCTGACGCAGCTCACGGACGCCGACCCGGGCCGGCGGTCCGCCCTTCTCGCTCATGTAGCACACGGTAGCACATCATGCTGCGATTGAGCCCGCCGGGGAGCCCGGCCCGCCGGGGAGCCCGGCCCGCCGCGTGCGACCAGGCCGGCCTCAGCACCCCGGTGCGACAGCCGCGGTACTACACTCCGGCGAGTGGACATCCATGTCGTCGCACCGCTCGCCTCACCCGCGGAGCGTTCGGCGGTGGACGCGGTCCTCGATCCGGAGATCGGGCCACCGGTATCCGGCTGGCGCGGCGGAGCGCGGACCACCGCCGACGGGCACGCGGCGCGCGGCGGGCACGAGGCACGCGGACGTCGCGACCTCCTCCTGCCGGCCCTCCACGCGGTCCAGGAGCGGATCGGCTGGATCAGCCAGCCGGCACTGGGCTACATCTGCCGACGGCTTACGGTCCCGCCCGCCGAGGCGTACGGCGTCGCGACGTTCTACGCGATGTTCGCGACCCGCGAGCGGCCGCCGATCGTCGCCCATGTCTGCGACGACATCGCCTGCCGGCTCTCCGGAGCCGAGGAGACGTGCGCCGAGCTGGAGCGGACCATCGGTCCGGCCGGAACGCCGGCCGCCACCGCGGACGGCACCGCGTCGACCTGGCTGCGCAGCCCGTGCCTCGGCCTCTGTGAGCGCGCTCCGGCCGCGCTGTTCACCGTCGCCGGGGAGACGCCGCGTGCCTTCGAGGCGGCCCCGGTGGACGCGATCGGGATCGCGGCCCGGCTCCGCGGCGCGTCCCGAGCGCGAGGACCGGAGGCGGACGTCCGTGCGATCGTGCCCCAGGCTGGCGATCCCGCGCTCCGACTCCTCGCCCGAGTCGGTCGGATCGATCCGACGAGCCTCGCGGCCTACCGAGCATCGGGCGGATACGAGGGACTCGCCCGCGCCCTCGAGATCGGGCCGGTGGCGACGATCGAAGAGGTCACCGCGTCGCGGCTCCTCGGCCGCGGAGGCGCCGCGTTCCCGACCGGCCGGAAGTGGGCCGCCGTCGCGAGCCAGCCGGCGCAGCCCCACTATCTCGTCTGCAATGCCGATGAGTCGGAGCCCGGCACCTTCAAGGACCGCGTCCTGCTCGAGCACGACCCGTTCGCCGTCATCGAGGGGATGACGATCGAGGCCTTCGCGACCGGGGCGTCCCGCGGCTATCTCTACCTCCGTGCCGAGTATCCGCTCGCGGCGACGCGGGTGGCGGCGGCGATCGCGGCGGCTCGCTCGGCCGGGCTCCTCGGGCCGGACGTCGCTGGTTCGGGATTCGCCTTCGACATCGAGCTGCGCCGCGGCGCCGGCGCGTACATCTGCGGCGAGGAGACGGCGCTCTTCGAATCGATCGAGGGCGGCCGCGGCGAACCGCGGAACAAGCCACCGTTCCCGGTCGAGGTCGGGCTCTTCGGCAGGCCGACGGCGATCAACAATGTGGAGACGCTCGTCAACGTCCCGCTCATCCTCCGCGACGGGGCGGCCGCGTTCGCGGCGGTCGGGACGGAGGGCTCGAGCGGCCCGAAGCTCTTCTGCCTGAGCGGCCACGTCGCCCGACCCGGGGTCTATGAGGTCCCGTTCGGGACGACGCTGCGGGAGCTGCTCGACATCGCCGGTGGCGCGCCGGGTGGCCGGACGATCCGGGTGATCCTCCTCGGCGGCGCGGCCGGGACATTCATCGGCCCGGAGGCGCTCGACACGCCGCTCACGTTCGAGGGCACGCGGGCCATCGGCGCCGCGCTCGGCTCCGGCGTCGTCATGGTCTTCGATGAGACGGACGATCTCGTCGGCACGCTCCGCCGGATCGCCGCCTTCTTCCGCGACGAGTCGTGCGGCCAGTGCGTCCCGTGCCGCGTCGGAACCGTCCGTCAGGAGGAGCTGCTCGCCCGGCTCGCCGCCGGCCGGCCGCGCGGCTCGACGGCCGATGAGGTCGGTCTCCTTCGCGAGATCGGCCAGGCGATGCGCGACGCCTCGATCTGCGGCCTCGGCCAGACGGCGTCGTCGGCCATCGAGAGCGCGCTGCGGGTGGGAGTCGTGACGGTATGACGGCCGAGGCGGATATCGCCCGGATCCCGTTCGAGCCGCCCGCGCGACCGAGCCATCCGCCGGTTCCGCCGCCCGCCGTGGAGCGCCCGCCGGTCGAGCTGACGATCGACGGACGGGCCGTCGCAGTGCCCGCCGGCTCGACCATCCTCGACGCCTGCCGGGCGCAGGGGATCGACACCCCGACGCTGTGCTACGTCGAGAACCTCACGCCGGTCAACGTTTGCCGCATCTGCGTCGTCGAGGTCGCCGGGTCGCGGACGCTCGTGCCGGCCTGCTCGCGCCCGGCCGAGGCCGGGATGGACGTTCAGACGGACTCGGAGCGGGTCCGCCTGTCGCGAAAGATGGTCCTCGAGTTCCTCGGCTCGTCCGTGGACGTATCGCTCGCCGGTCCGCGCGAACCGGACGGGTCGATCGCTGCCTATGCCGCGCGATATGGCGCGGACCCGAGTCGCTATGGTGACGCCGCCGCGCCGGCAGCCGCGGACGAGCGCGACGCCCGCGAGTCCGGCCACCATCACCCGGCCGCGGGGGAGCCGACCGCCGCGACGGTGAGCCAGCCCGTGAAGGTCGACAACGAGCTGTACGTCCGCGACTACAGCCGCTGCATCCTCTGCTACAAGTGCGTCGAGGCATGCGGCGTGGACGCCCAGAACACGTTCGCCATCGCCGTGGCCGGTCGGGGATTCGACGCCCGGATCTCGACCGAATGGAACGTCGGGCTGCCGGATTCGGCGTGCGTCTACTGCGGCAACTGCATCGGCGTCTGTCCCACCGGCGCGCTCATGTTCCGCTCGGAGCACGAGATGCGGGCGGCCGGCACGTGGGACGAGTCGGCCCAGACCGTCACGGAGACGATCTGCCCGTACTGCGGCGTGGGTTGCGCGCTGACCCTCCACGTCCAGGACAACTCGATCGTCAAGGTCAGCTCGCCGATGGACTCATCCGTGACGGACGGCCATCTGTGCGTCAAGGGCCGCTTCGGCTTCGAGTTCGTCCAGAACCGCGAGGGCTGATTCCGCGGAGCGGCAGGCGGCCGCCCGTCGGATCAGATGCCTGCGACCCGCTCGGGATGGGCGTAGACGTTGAACCCGTCCCCGCGGAGGAATCCGATGAGCGTCTGGCCGAGGCGCTCGGCCGCCTCGACGGCGAGGTCTGAGGGAGCCGAGACCGCGGCGA
The DNA here is from genome assembly GCA_015478725.1 of Chloroflexota bacterium. Classification (NCBI taxonomy): domain Bacteria; kingdom Bacillati; phylum Chloroflexota; species Chloroflexota bacterium. The sequence continues at coordinate 7,241 of JADMIG010000014.1, forward strand.
GGATCGGGATCCCGGCGACCGCTGCCTTCTGGACGATCTCGAAGCTCACCCGCCCAGAGACGAGGAGCGCCCGGTCGTGGAGCGGCAGGCGGCCGGCGAGGAGCTCCGCGCCGACGAGCTTGTCGAGCGCGTTGTGGCGACCGACGTCCTCGCGGAGCGTGACGAGCTCGCCGGTGGGGGTGAAGAGCCCCGCCGCGTGGAGGCCGCCGGTCGCCTCGAAGACGGTCTGGGCGGCGCGGAGCGCGCTCGGCAGGCCGAGGATGACGTCCCGGTGGATGACCGGCTGACCCTCCGGCAGGGGATCGCAGCGGACCGCGACGTCGTCGATCGAAGCCTTCCCGCAGATGCCGCAGCTCGCCGTGGCGACGAAATGACGCTCGGCGATGCGGGTCGTGTCGAATGGGCGACGGAGGCGGACCGTCACGACGTCATCCGGCTGGGCGAGCGCGGCGGGATCGCCGACCTCCACGGCCGCGACGTCCTCGGGTCCGTCGATGAGGCCCTCCGTCCGCAGGAACCCCACGGCGAGCTCGGCCTCCGAGCCCGGGGTCCGCATGGTCACGGCGACCGCGACCGGCTGCTGCGCGGGCCCTGCCGCCCGGATCTCCATCGGCTCCTCGCCGACGAGGGTATCCGGCCGATGGTCGACGCTCGCGCCCCGGACGGCGATGATCGCGGCCCGCGCGGTGCGGCGTGTCGGGAACTGGTCCGTCACGACCGGCGAGTCGGAGGCGGCCTGGTCACGACGCGGCGAGTCGGTCGAGAAGCCGGCTCGATGCGGCGGCGACATCGGCGACGGCTGCCTCGAACGCCTCGGCGTTCCTCCGACTCGGCACCCGGTAGCCGCTCACCTTGCGGATGAACTGCAGCGCAGCGGCCTGTACCTCGTCGGGTGTCGCGGGCGGGACGGATGGGTCGGTTCTGCGCAGGGTCCTGATCGATCGGCACATGGCGCCACGGTACGGCGAGCCCGGGGTTGTGTCCAGAGTGCGCATTCAGGTAGTCACCTGCGTACTTGACTATTCGTGTGGCTAGTCTAGTATTCAGTAGTGGATCTCTCGCACCCAATCCGTGGCATCATCCCGACGCTCGACGCGCCGGTCCTCGAGGTCCTTGCCGGCACGACCCGTGGGCTCTCCGGGCGCGAGGTTCACCGCCTCGCCGGCACCGGCAGCGTCCGCGGCGTCCAGCTCGTCCTGGCACGCCTCGTCGCGCAAGGGCTTGTCAGCGCCGAGGAACATGCCAGTGCGACCCTGTACGCGGCGAACCGCGCGCACCTCGCCTGGCCGGCACTCGAGGATCTCATCGGCCTCCGCCGTCACGTCCTGGATCAGATCCGGGCCGCCGTCGCCGGCTGGACGATTGCCCCACTTCACGTGTCGCTCTTCGGGAGTGCCGCGCGGCGCGAGGGAAACGCCGGGAGCGACATCGACCTGTTGATTATCCGCCCTGACGCGTTGGCGGAGGGCGACGAAGTGTGGCAGACACAGATCGACGCGCTCCGTGATCGCCTCCTGATCTGGACGGGAAACCGGTGTCAGGCGTTCGACATTGACCGTGCCCGACTCGGCGCTCACGTCGCGACAGACGACCCACTGGTGGAGAACTGGCTCAGCGACGGAGTGCCCCTCGCCGGCGAGTCGCTTCGCTCGCTCGTCGACGGCCTCGAGCCCGCGATCCAGCAATGAGTCCCCGCCGGAGCGGCCGAACTGCACCATGCGACCCCGCCGATGCGGCTGTCCGACTTCGCCACGCCGAGTCATTCCTCATCGTCGCCGATCTCGTTCTCGACCAGTCGGACGACCAGGTCCTCTCGCTCACGAGTGTTGCAGCGTCGCTCGCCGTCCTCGCCGGGATCGCCGCAACGGACGCCGCGTGTTGCGCCGCACTCGGGCGGCGTGCCCGCGGCCAGAATCATGATGAGGCGATGATGCTCGTCCGCACGATCGTCCCGGGCGGCCAGGCAATGGCCCGCGATCTCGGCCGTGTGCTCGCCCTCAAGGACGATGCACAGTACGGAGTCCTGACGGTATCGCCCGAGCGTGCCCGAGCGTCCGTCGGCTGGGCGCGGAGACTTGCCGCGGCGGCGCGTGAGGTGGTGGCGCCGACCGGCGCCGGCCGTGGAGTCGGCGGACCGTGATCTTCCTCAAGCTCGTCGCGTTCGCCGCCGGTGCCTTCCTCGCGACCCGGGCGGTCATGTCCGCGATCCGCGTCGTCGTCCTCCCGCGTGCCTCGAACGAGCCGGTCGCGCGCTTCGTGTTCGTCACCACCCGTCGCCTGTTCGATGCGTTCAGCCCCCCGCGCAAGCCCTATGCGTTCCGGGATCACGTCCTCGCCTACCTCGCCCCGGTGTCGTTGCTCCTCCTGCCGGTCGTCTGGTTGACGCTGGTCCTCGCCGGATACACGGCGATCTTCTGGGCGCTCGGCGTCGACTCGTGGAGCGCCGCGCTCCGGGTGAGCGGCTCATCGCTCCTGACCCTCGGCTTCGCCCCGTCCGCGGGGCTGCCCCAGGACCTCGCCGCGTTCAGCGAGGCCGGCATCGGCCTGCTCCTCCTCGCCCTCCTCATCGCGTACCTGCCGACGATGTACGCCGCGTTCTCGCGGCGCGAGCTTGCGGTCAACCTCCTCGAGGTCCGGGCGGACTCGCCGCCCACGGCGGTGGCGATGCTCCAGCGATTCCACCGCCTCGGGACGATGGACCAGCTCCACGGCCAGTTCCTCGTCTGGGAGACCTGGTTCGCCGACATCGAGGAGACCCACACCTCCCTCGGTGCGCTCGCCTTCTTTCGATCGCCGCAGCGCGACCACTCGTGGGTCAATGCGGCAGGGGCGATCATGGACTGCGCCGCCCTGAGACCCTCATCGCCCTGGCCCGGATCACGATGGCACCGCCCGCCCGCTGGAACGGCCGTCCGTGGGAGGTCATCGAGCCGGTGCACCCGGCACGGACCCGCCAGGGCTGACGCTCAGCCGCCAGGGCTGACGCTCAGCCGACGCTGACGCTCAGCCGCCGGGGCTGACGCTCAGCCGGCGCCGCTGGCACCGCCGGTCGCCATCACCGCCCGTCCGATCGCCCGCAGGCGGTCGTGGACGCCGCCCATCCACGGGATGTCGCGCGGCAGGAACCGCTTCGGGACCTTGGCCACGATCGTGTAGTTCGGGTCGACGACGTTGGCGATCCGCGAGGTAGCGATCTGGCTCACGAGCTGGTAGGTATCGGAGACGGAGAGGCCGCTCTCCGCGACGATCCAGCGGATGAGTTGGCTGTGGGCGATCCGGAAGGCGTCCTCGAGCGGTCGATACGAACCCGCGACCATGATCGAGTCGTCGCTCTCGAGCCGGGGCCACTCGGCGTAGACGCCCTTCACGACGTCGACCGTGAAGGTCGTGTTCATCGCCCCTTCGACCGCCGCGCCGCAGACCTCGCCCTCGCCCATCCGGTAGTGACCGTCACCGATCGAGAAGAGCGCGCCCGGCACGTTGACGCCGAGGTAGATCGTCGTGCCGGCCTTCGCTTCCGGCGTGTCCATGTTGCCGCCGAACGCCTCGGGGACGAGGACGTTCCGCCGCTCGAAGGCGGCTGGCGCGACGCCGATCGTGCCGTGGAACGGCTCGAGCGGCAGGCGGACCTCGTAGTCCGAATCGAGGGCGTCGAAGGAGAGCTCGTTGGCCGCCGCGTCCACCCGGTACAGCCAGACCTTCTCCGGCAGCGCCTCCTGGAGCGTCGCGGTGTAGCGGGTTCCGGTCAGCGAGCCGAAGAACAGGACGTGGGTGCTCACCGCCCAGTCGCGGGCCGGTCGGACGTCGATGAGGTGGATCGCGAGCGTGTCGCCCGGCTCCGCGCCCTCGACATGGAAGGGCCCGGTCTGGGGGTTGATGAACGGGTATTCGATCGACTTCGACGGCAGGTCGCTCGTGCTGCGGATGCGGCCGTCGAAGCAGTCCTCGACATAGACGTCGAGCACCTCGCCCGGACGAACCCGCCGGATGGGGTCGTAGCCGCCGAACGTCCAGGCGTAGGTCTTCGGGTCCTGGACGAAACGGGTGATGGTCGGCGCGAGCGGTCCGGTCACAGCGGTCTCCACGATCGAAGCAGGTCGAGCGTCCGGCCGATGGGCAGGGCGTGGAGGACGTGGCCGTCCCGCCCGCGCACCGTCGTCGCCGTGAACATGGCGTTGAGGGCCGCCTCCTCGGTCGCGTCGGCGACCGCCTCGAAGAGCCGATCGATGGGGCTGCCCTGGGTCCAGAACTGGCCCTCCACGAGGACCTCGATGGGATGGCCGATGCGGGCGGTCTCGCGCGGGATCCGGTTCGCCGTCGAGAAGGCGATGAAGATCTCGCCCGAACCGTCGTTGCCGACGGAGCCGGTCCGGGCGAGGCCGACGTCCACCCGTCGGGCGAGACGCCGGAGCTGGCGCGGGTGGAGTGGCACATCCGTCGCGACGACGGCGATGCACGATCCCTCGTGGTGGTGCTCCGGCATGAGATCGGCGATCTGCCGCCCGATCGGCACCCCGAACAGCTGGAACTGGTGGCGGTTCGCGTAGTTCGTGTTGACGAGGACGCCGACGGTGTATCGCTCGCCCTTGAGCTCGAGGACGCGGGATGAGGTCCCGATCCCGCCCTTGAAGTCGAACTGCTGGGTCCCGGTCGCCGAGCCGACGCTGCCCTCGGGAACGGGCCCGTCGGTCGCCGCGTCGAGCGCCGCGTCCACGTCCTCCCGGGTGAGGCCGAAGGCCCGATTGTCGTTGAGGAAGCCGTCGTCGCATTCGGCGATGACGGGGATGACGATGTCCAGGTCCGCGACGGCCGGATCGCGGCCGACCATGTACCGGCTGACCGCGTCGTAGGCGAGGCCCACGTGCGGCGTGTCCGTGATGACGATCGGTGAACCGATGAGACCCCACTCGTCGATCACAAGATTGCTCGTCACCTCGCCGTAGCCATTGAAGACGGATGTCGCCGCGTAGAGCCGGTCGCGGAACAGGTCGCCGCCGTGCGGCCAGATCGCCGTGACCCCGCTCCGGATGACGGGATCGCCCGAGCCGGGCGCGCCGCGCACGACCGTCTGGTGACCGACCCGGACCCCGGCCACGTCCGTGATCGCGTTGTTCAGCCCGGGGACGTGGACGCCGACGGACAGGCCGAAGTCCCGGATCCGGCCGCGTTCCTCCGGCGGCGGGTCGCCGGCCATCGCTCGGACCCTCGCTACGGGAGCCGTGACAGCTCGCTCGAGGTGTCCGTGGACATGTTCCAGTAGCGGTCCTTGTTCGGCTCGAGGAAGAGGAAGAAGTAGACGATCCCGACGATCGCGATGACGCCCACGATGAGGAGGTCCGTCGTCTTCTGCTGGGTGATCGCGACGATCGTGCCGACGAGGGCGATGAGCGGCGGGACCGGCCAGAACGGCATCCGGTACGGCCGCGGGAGGCTCGCCTGGCGCATCCGGCTCACGAGTGCGGACAGGGCGATGAGCGCGTAGAGGACGATGAGGAGGACGGCCGTGAAGGTGACGACCGTCACGAGAGACGACTGGAAGCAGAGGATCGCGGCCATGCCACCGGTGAGGATGGTCGCCACCCACGGCGTGCGGAGCGTGGGGTGCACCTGGGCGATCGCGTCGCTGATCGGGCCGGGCCAGGCACGGTCGCGGCCGGACGACCAGACGATCCGGGCGAACTGGAGGGTGATCGCGAGCGACGCATTGAAGATCGCGATGATCGCACCGTAGGTGAGGAAGTTGACGAACGTGTCGCCGAAGGCGGATCGGGCGACATCCGTGAGCGGGGTCGGCGAGCCGATGAACTTGCCGAGGTCAGGCGCCCCGAAGACGATGGCGATGAACGGGATGAGCTCGAAGACGATGCCGATCATCGCCGCCCGGACCACCGCCTGCCCGACGTGCGATGCCGAGCCCTTGGTCTCCTCGCTGAAGTTGATCGCGCTGTCGTAGCCGTTGACCGAGAACATCGCGATGGCGACGGCAGTGAAGATGAGCGGCAGTCCGACCGCCGAGCCGTCGCCCATGACCGGGTTCGTGAGGATCGTCAGCGGTTGCTGCCAGTGGCTGAAGCCGGCGAGGGCGAGGACCGTGACGACGACGAGCTCGATGAGGAGGAAGACGCCGGTGAGGACGGCGTTGAAGTTGATCCGGAGGATCGCGATGACCGTCACCGCGATCATGACGACCGTCGCGGCGATGTTCGACGGGATGCCCGGGTTGAGGGCCTGGACGTAGACGCCGATACCGATCGCGACGCTCGCCGGCAGGAAGATCGCCTGGCCGATGTAGTCGAGGAGGGCGAGGAAGCCGACCGGCCGGCCGAGGACCCGGGTGACGATCGAGTACAGGCCACCGGCGACCGGGAACATCGAACCGAGCTCGCCCATGCACAGGGCGACGTTGATGGCGATGAAGCAGCCGATGATGTACGCCCACAGCGAGCCGCTGCCCGCGGTGGCGATGACCACCGGACCGATGACGAGGAGGGATGCCGTGGGCGTGATGTCCGACACGACGAGGGCGATCGTCCCAAGGACCGAGACCGCCCGGTTCAGCTCCTGCTTGTAGCCGAGCGCATGGAGGATCTGTTCGCCTCCGACCTCGTCGCCCGGACGTCCGTCACCAGCCATCGACCGCTCCTCCGCCCCCCGATGGATCAGGTTGCCGTCGGCGTCGCACCCCAGACCCGGCGGTCGGCACGCGCGCCAGCCTCCCCGCGGCGCATGCCCGCGATCGTACGAGGTCGCGGGCTCGTCCACAAGACGATTCCTGCAGGACGAGACGATTCCTCCACCCCGTCCGAGCCCGCCACCAGCCGCTCGTTCCCGCCAGATGGCCCTCACACGGGCATTGGTCAGAACGTTTTGTGACACACGCTCCCCTGGCGGTCCGGTGTCAGGAGTCAGGCGCCGCCCGCGCCGCCGGTTACGCTCAGCGCGCGGCACGAACGGCCCATCGACTCGAGGCTCCGGCGACGAGCGCCCGCCTGAGGGTCATTTGACAATTCGCAGACCCGGTACGGAGGGAGACGGCGCGCATGCCGACTCGCACGATCCGCCTCGACGGCCCGCTCGATCTCGGGCGGACGCTCGCCCCGCTGCGGCGTGGTCGGGGCGATCCGACGATGCGGATCGGGCCGGACGGGGTGTGGCGCGCGACGCGCACGCCCGATGGGCCGGCGACCCTCCACCTCGCGGCCCGCGACGGCGCGGTCGACGTCGAGGCGTGGGGTGACGGTGCGGGCTGGTCCCTCGAGCATGCCGGCGAGCTCATCGGGCTGCGCGACGATCCGGCCGCGTTCCAGGCCGATCATCCGCTTCTCCGCGAGCTCGCCGGCCGCCATCCCGGGCTTCGATTCCCGCGGACGCTCGGGGTCGTCGAGGCACTTATCCCGGCGATCGTCGAGCAGAAGGTGACGGGAGACGAGGCCCATCGCGCGTGGCGCGGTCTCGTCGCCGCGCACGGGGAACCGGCGCCCGGGCCGGCAGGCGCGAACGGGCCGGCAGGAGCGCCCGGGCCGATGGGCGCGGCGGGCGCGAACAGGCATGGCGAGACCGCACCTGGGCCGGCGGGAGCGGACGGATCGACCGGGCTTCGGCTGCCGCCCGCACCGGAGGTCCTCGCCGCGCTCCCGTACTTCGCGTTCCATCCGTTCGGCCTGGAGCGACGCCGTGCCGAGACGATCCGGCGAGTCGCGGCGGCCGCCACCCGGCTGGAGGCGACGACGGAGCTCCCCTCTGCGGAGGGGCAGGCGCGGCTTCAGGCGATCCCGGGCATCGGCCCGTGGACGGCGGCGGAGGTGGCGGCTCGAGCGTGGGGCGATCCGGACGCGGTGAGCGTGGGGGACTTCCACCTCCCGAACCTCGTCGCCTGGGCCCTCGCCCGGGAGCCGCGCGGGACGGACGAGCGGATGCTCGAACTCCTCGCCCCGTTCGCCGGTCAGCGCGGGCGGGTCATCCGCCTCCTCGAGGTGGCCGGCATCGCCGCGCCGCGCCACGGACCGCGCTACGCTGGCCGGCGGATCGAGTCGCTCTGAGTGCCGAGGGACACGGATGGACCACGACTTCGCGACGCCGCCGCTCCGCGTCGAGCCGGTGACCCTGGAGGGAGACCACGTCCGGCTCGAGCCACTCGAGGCAGATCGGCTCGACGAGCTCTGGGAGGTCGCAAGCGAGCCGTCACTGTGGCGCTGGATCTCGTTCCCGATCCGGACGCGGCACGACCTCCGCGCGTACGTCGATACCGCCCTTGCGGGCCGGGCGGCCGGCACGACGCTCCCGTTCGTCACCGTTGAGCAAGCGACCGGGCGGGTGGTCGGCAGCAGCCGCTTCGGCAACATCGTCGCAGCGGACTATCGGACGGAGATCGGCTGGACCTGGGTCGGCGTCCCGTGGCAGCGGTCGGCGATCAACTCGGAGGCGAAGCTCCTCATGCTCGACCACGCCTTCGGCACCTGGCGCTGCCATCGGGTCGAGTTCAAGACGGACTCGCTCAACGAGCAGTCGCGGGCCGGGCTCGTGGGGATCGGGGCCACATTCGAGGGCATCTTCCGGAACCACGTCCTGACCCACAGCGGGCGGATGCGCCATTCCGCGTGGTACTCGATCACGGACGATGACTGGCCGGCGGTCCGGGCGCGGCTGGTCGGGCGGATCGCGGCGGGTGGGCGAGAAGGCGTGGCGCCGCCCGGCGACTGACGCTCGCCGCTCGCTCAGGCACGGCTCGCGCCAGCCGGCAGATCCGCCTCGAAACGTGCCCCACCGCCCGCCGCCTCGCCCACGACGAGCGAACCGCCGTGACGCTGGACGATCCATTGGGCGATCGCCAATCCGAGGCCCGTGCCGCCGCTGGACGCACCCGGCGCGCGCCAGAAGCGGTCGAAGACGTGGCTCCGGTCCTCCTCCGGGATGCCAGGTCCGGCGTCCTCGACGATGAGCCGTCCGCCGTCGTGTTCGCCGGGTTGGACCGTCACACGAACGACGGATCCAGCCGGTCCGTGGCGGATGGCATTGTCGACGAGGATCGTGACGAGCTGCCGGAGGCGAGTCGGGTCTCCCGTGAGCGGCGTCGCCGATCCTTCGACCTGGACATCGATGGATCGTCCGGCGGCGACGGTCCGCAGGCCATCCACCGCGTCCGTCGCGATCCGCTCCAGATCGAGCGGTTCAGGTGCGAGCTCCTCGATCCCCGAATCGGTCCGCGCGAGCAGGAGCAGGTCGCCGACGAGCCCCGCGAGGTGGTCGACCTCCGCCCGCACGTCGGCGAGGGCCTCCGACTCCGTGCCGAGGGTCCGCTCCGGATGTCGCTCGAGATGTTCGACGGTGGCGCGGATCACGGCGAGCGGCGTCCGCAGCTCGTGGCTCGCATCGGCGGCGAACTCGCGCTGGCGGCGGAGCGAGTCGCGGATCGGGACGAGCGCCCGCCGCGCGTAGACCCAGCCGCCGGCGCCGGCGGCGGCCACGGCCGCCAGCCCGCCGACGACGAGGATGAGGAGGAGCGTGCGGAGCGTTCCCTGCTCGGCGCTGATGTCCTGGACCACCTGGAGGACGACCGTCCCGTTGGCTCGCGGGACGGGAAGGCTGAGGACCCGGACCGGGACCCCACCCACCGATGCGGTTCGGACGTCCGTCAGTCCGGCGAGTGCGGCCTTCACGCCCGCGTCGATCGGAAGGCCCGCCAGGCGATTCGACGGACCGATGACCTGGCCGGTGGGTGTGACGATCATCGCGATGGTCCCCGGCGCCGGTCCACCGAAGGAGACGCCCACCGGCGCCTCGCCGGCCGGCCGGTCGGGGAACGGGTCGGGGACTTTGGAGACGAACCGCTCGGTCGTTGCCACGCGATGCTGGAGCTGATCGAGGCTCGTCGTCGCGAGCGAGCTTGCGACGGCGGCATAGATCGCGGCGCCGAGGATGGCGAGGACGGCGAGCATCGTCCCGGCGCTCCACGCGACGAGTCGCCAGCGCGTCCTCCGAAGGAGCGGCGCGTCCGGCCCAGGACCCGCGATCGGGGCGGGTCGCGGCGCGTCGGTCATGGTCCGGCGAGCCGGTATCCGACTCCACGGACGGTCTGGATCCGCGCGCCCTCGACGCCGAGCTTCGTCCGCAGGTAGTGGATGTACACCTCGACCGCGTTCGGGGTGAGGGCGGCGCCCACCGGCCATGCCCGATCGAGCAGCTCGTCGCGCGAGAGGACACGTCCCGGATTCCTGAGCAGGCACTCGAGGAGGGCGAATTCCTGGCGCGAAAGGTCGATCTCCGTGCCGCCGAGATACACCCGCCGCGATGCTTCGTCGAGGACGATGCCGCCGCTGACGACGCGTCGCTCCGCCCTCCGGCCCACCCGGCCCGACGTCGCGCGGCGATCGAGTGCCCGTAGTCGCGCCGCGAGCTCGTCGTAGGCGAACGGCTTGACGAGATAGTCGTCCGCCCCGGCGTCGAGCCCGGCGACCCGATCGTCGATCGCATCCCGGGCGGTGAGCATGATGATCGCGAGACTCGAACCGCTCGCCCGGATTCGACGGGCGACCTCGAGACCCGAGATATCCGGCAGCCCGATGTCGAGGATCATCGCGTCGATGCCACCCGCCGCGCCGAAGAGCTCGAGCGCCGTCTCGCCGCGTTCGGTGACATCGACGACGTGCCGGTCGTCACGGAGCAGGCGGGCGAGCGCGCGGCCGAGCCGGACGTCGTCCTCGACGATGAGCAGGTGCACCGCGCTACCGATTCATGACCGTGGACCGGCGGCTACTGGCCCACGACGGTGATGTCGGAGGCCGGGCCGATGGTCCGGGTGCCGCCGACACGAGGGCTCGCGGCCGGGCTCGCGCCCGCACCCGGTGCGGTCCCACCGCCACCGCCCGGCACGCCGCCCGCTCCGGCGCGGATCTGGACGAGCACGGTCGAGCCGGCTGCGACCGCGCTCGCGGACGCTGCCGTCTGCTGGTGGTACGTGGTCGAGCTGTCGACGGGGATATCGATCGTCGTTCCATTCGTGAGCTTGAGCGTGATGTGGTCGGCCGTGATCGCGGTCAAGGTACCGCGAAGTGCGGCGGTCCCGCCGAAGATCCGGCCGATGCCGCCGCCGCCGAGCCCGGCTGCCCCGCCGGTGCCACCGTTGCCGCCACCGAAACCGTTGCCGAGGCCTCCGGCACCTCCGCCGAACCGGCCGACCGCGACGGCCGCCGCGGGCGCTGTGACCCGACCGGCCGCGAACCCCACGCCGCCGATCGCGATGAAGGCGGCGACGAACAGGAGGATCGTGAGGGGATCACGCCGCCCGACGGGTCGCCCTGCGACGACTGGGGTCGGCTGGATCGGGTGGGTCGGCTGGATCGGGTCCATGTGGGTCTCCGAGGTGGTGGCGGGAGGTGGTGGATTCGGCTGGATCGGGGGTTCGGCGCGCCGCGTGACGGCGGGATTGCGCGGCCCCGAGCCGTCGCGCCCGCGGCGTCTGGTCCCGACCGTAGGCCCGCACGCTGAGACCGTCCTGAGACCATCGCGATCCGGGGCGGGCTCGTTGTCACCCAATCGCATCGTTTCCGATCCCGGAGCGACGACGACCCGCGCCCGGCAGGCGCCGATGCTCCTGACCCCACGCATCTCGTGGGATCGAGGAGACGCGCGCTGCGATGCACCGACCACGGAGACCGCCAGACCCGCCCCTCTACGACGCGCGACACGAACACGACGCCTGCGGGGTCGGCTTCGTCGCCGACGCGGGAGGCCGGTCCGCCGCGCGGGTCCTTCCGCTCGCACTCGCGGGCCTCGCCTCGCTCGGGCATCGGGGCGCGTTCGCCGCGGACGGTGAATCGTCGGACGGGGCGGGGATCTCGCTGCCGCTCGAACCGGCGCTCCGGGCACGGATCGGCGCGACCACGTCCGCCGCCACCACGACCGCCGCCGCCACCACGACCGCCGCCGCCCCAACCGCCGCCGCGGAGGACCAGCCGGCGGTCTTCCAGCTCTTCCTTCCGCGCGGCCGGACGCGGGAGGCGCGCGGACGGGGCCTCGTCGAGCGATCGCTCGCCGCCGAAGGCCTGTCCGTCCTCCGCTGGCGCACCGTCCCGACCGATCCTTCCGCCCTCGGTCGCGAGGCATTCGAATCGCGACCCGCATTCGTGCAGGCGGTCGTCCAGCCGACCCCCGGCCATCCATCGGGAGCCCCGTTCGATCGGCGCCTCCTCCTCGCCCGGCGCCGCACCGAGACGGCCGCCCGCGAGGCCGGCCTGGACCTCTCCGTGCCGTCCGCCTCCGCCCGGACGATCGTCTACAAGGGACTCGTCGGCGGCGATCGGCTCAGCCGGTTGTTCCCGGATCTCGCTCCAGGCGACGCGGAGCTCCCGAGCTCGTACGCCGTCTTCCATCAGCGCTACGCGACGAACACGCGACCGGTCTGGCGCCTCGCCCAGCCGTTCCGGCTCCTTGCCCACAATGGCGAGATCAACACGGTCCGCGGCAATCGGGAGCAGGTCCGCGGCCGGTCCGCCGATCCCGACCCGTCCGGGCTCCTCCGCGCCCTCCTCGAGACCGGGCCGCTCCTCTCGCCGGACGGCTCCGACTCGCTCTCGCTCGACGAGGCGCTCGAGCTGCTCGCAGCCTCCGGGTGGAGCGTGCCGGTCGCACTGCTCGCCGCGGTCCCCGAAGCGGCCGCCCTCCGCCGCTCGCCGCACCCGGCGATAGCGGCCCTCCGCCGGCGGACCGCCGCCTTCCTCGCGCCGTGGGACGGTCCCGCGGCGCTCGTCTTCGCCGATGGCCGCAGCGTCGGCGCTCTCGTCGACCGCAATGGGCTCCGCCCGGCCGCGTTCGCGATCACGCGGGATCGGCTCGTCACCGTCGCGTCGGAGGCGGGAGCCGTTCCGATCGCCGCCGCCGAGATCGTCCGTCGCGGCCGGCTCGGCCCGGGCGAGATGCTCCTCGTTGACCCGTCGCGCGGCCGGATCCTCGAGGATGCCGCGGCGAAGACCGCGCTGCTTCGTCGTCTCCCCGTCCACGACGCGCCACGCCGGGCGCACCTCGACCGCCCGCCCGGATCCGACGCGTCCCGGTCCGGGATTTCCACGCCGACTCCACTCGCCCTCCGCTACCTCGCTGGCCTCGACGCCGAACGCCTCCGTCTCGATGTCCGGACCATGGCGCTCGAGGGACACGAGCCGCTATGGAGCATGGGCGACGACACGCCGCTTCCCGGCCGCGGCCGGATCGACCGTCGGGCCGTGGACCACCTCCGCCAGTCATTCGCGCAGGTGACGAACCCGCCCATCGACCCCGAGCGCGAGCGGGCGGTCATGGACCTCCGCGTGGAGCTCGGGCGCCGTCCGGCGCTCCTCGGCGGCCTGCCGCGCCATCCCCGGACGGTGCGCCTGGAACGGCCGATCGTCGTCGACCTCGACGGGCTTGTGGCCCTCGTCTCGTCCGATCGGCGAGGAACGGTCCGGAGGCTCGACGCGACCTGGGATCCGGCGACGGGCCCGGCCGGACTGCGGACCGCGATCGATCGTCTTGCCTCGGCCGCTGTCTCGGCCGCCGGCGGACGGACGGAGGTCCTTGTCGTCTCGGATCGAGCCGCCTCACTCGATCGGCTCCCGATCCCGTCCGTCCTCGCCGCCGGGGCGGTCCACGCGGCGCTGACGGCCGCCGGCCTCCGCGGCCGGATCGACATCGTCGCCGAAGCAGCGGACGTCCTCGACCCGCATGCACTCGCGATGCTCCTCGCCGCCGGCGCGACCGCCGTTCACCCCTGGCTCGCGCTCGAGGCAGCGGCCGAGCTCGCGGGCTCGCGCGGTGCGGAGGACCTCACGGCCGAGGCTGTCGTGGAACGGTTCGTCGGTGCGCTCGAGGCCGGCCTTCGGAAGACTCTCGCCAGGATGGGCGTCGGCTCCGTCTCCTCGTACATCGGCGCTGGCCTCGTCGAGACGATCGAGCTCGATGACGACATCGTCCGGACCTGCCTGCCGGCGACGAGCGGTTGGCCGGGGAGCGTCGGGTTCGGGGACCTCGCCGAACGCCAGCTCCGCCGGCTCGCGGCGGCCCGGGGGCTCCCGGCGGACGGCCGCGAGGCGCGACTCCCGGACCAGGGTCTCGCCCGGTTCCGCGCCGACGGCGAGCTCCACCTGAACGCGCCGCGGATCGTCGCCGAGATCCAGCGGCTGGCCGAGCCGAACCCCGATGCGACCGTCGAGCAGACGCTCGCCCGATATCGATCGGCCCTCGCCCGGACCGGCCTGGCGGTCGTCCGCGACGGTCTGGAGGTGCGCCCGGGGGTGCTTCGCGCGCCGGTCGATCTGTCGCTCGTCGAGCCCGCCCCGGCGATCGTCCGCCGATTCGTCGTCAGCGCCATGAGCGTCGGCGCCTTGAGTCCGGAGGCGCATCGCGCCCTGACGATCGGCATCCAGCGCGCCGGCGGAGCGGCGAACACCGGAGAGGGCGGCGAGGATCCCGCCTGGTACGCCCCGGGCCCGAACGGTGAGCGTCTCGACTCGCGGATCAAGCAGGTCGCATCCGCGCGGTTCGGGGTGACCGCGACGTTCCTCGCCCGGGCCGAACAGCTCGAGATCAAGATGGCCCAGGGATCCAAGCCCGGCGAGGGTGGCCAGCTCCCCGCCCGCAAGGCCACCCCATACATCGCGGCCCTCCGTCGCGGCCAGCCGGGGATCGCCTACGTGAGCCCCCCACCGCATCACGACATCTACTCGATCGAGGATCTCGCCCAGCTCATCGCGGATCTCCGGGCGATCAATCCCGCCGCCCGGATCGGCGTCAAGCTCGTCGCGAGCCGCGGGGTGGGGACGATCGCCGCCGGTGTCGCCAAGGCCGGTGCCGACTACATCCACCTGTCCGGTCATGCCGGCGGGACCGGCGCGTCGCCGCTCTCGTCGATCAAGCACGTCGGCTCGCCGTGGGAGCTCGGCCTCGCCGAGGTCCACCAGGTCCTCCTCCGGAACGAGCTCCGCGAGCGGGTCGCGCTCCGGGTGGACGGCGGCCTCCAGACCGGCCGCGACCTCCTCATCGCGGCCCTCCTCGGTGCCGAGGAGTTCGCGTTCGGGACGGCCGCCCTCATCGCCCTCGGCTGCGACATGGCACGCCAGTGCCACCTCGACACGTGCCCGACCGGGATCGCGACCCAGCGCGACGATCTGCGCGCGAAGTTCAGCGGAACGCCGGAGCGCATCGAAGCGTTCGCGACCGCACTCGCCGAGGACCTCCGCCGGGAGCTCGCCCGGATCGGTTCGACGTCCGTCGGCACGATCGTCGGCGAGAGCGCCCGCGCCCTCCGACCGGGCCGGGGGAGCACGGTCGAGCTCGGGGCCGTCGTCCGTTCCCCGCGCTGGACGACCAGCGCGGCCCGCCGCGCCGATCCCTCCACCGCCGGCACCGTGGTCCGCCGTGCGGCCGCCTCCCCGCTGGAGGCTCGTCTCGTGGCCGCGTTCGCTGGTCAGGGTTCGCTCGCCGCGACCGGCCTCACCGTGACGACCGCGGACCGCTCGTTCGGAGCAGCCCTCAGTGGGGCGATGGAGCGCGGGACCGTCCGCGGCCCGATCCGCCTCGAGCTCCGCGGTTCGGCCGGCCAGTCGTTCGGTGCGTTCGCCGGGCCGGGCATCCACCTGCGGCTCGTCGGGCAGGCGAACGACTACGTCGGCAAGGGGCTCTCCGGCGGGAGGGTGGAGGTCGTCCCCGACCCGGCTGCGGGCGACGCCGATCGACCGGGCGGTCTCGCCGGCAATACCTGCCTGTACGGCGCGACCGGCGGCCGGCTCCACATCGTCGGGCGGGCAGGGATGCGATTCGCTGTCCGGAACGCGGGTGCGGATGCGGTCGTCGAGGGGATCGGTCCCCACGGCGCCGAGTACATGACCGGAGGCACGCTCGTCGTGCTCGGCCCCGTCGGGGCGAATTTCGGGGCCGGCATGACCGGCGGCCGGGCATTCCTCTACGACCCGGCCGGCCGCCACGCGATGTCCCTGAACCCGGAGAGCGTCGCGCCGCGACGCCTGGCGGATGTCATGGCGGACGGTCCGGCCGGCGGAGCGGCACTCGCGGACCTCGTCGGCCTCCTCGCCGACCATGCCGCGATCGGATCCGAGCGGGCACGCCAGCTGCTCGGGGATCGGGAGCGGCTGCCGCTCGACGTGTGGCTCGTCGAGCCGCTCGGGGAGCGCATCCCGATACCGGATCGCAACCGTCTCGCACCTGTCGCGACGCCGACCGCCACCGCCCCGGACCGCACACTGACGGCCCACGCGCCCATCGCTAGCGAGTGACGACGATGATCCACCCGTTCGACCAGACGTTCCGCCGCTTCGACGCCGTGCGCGACGGCCGGGCGGCGCCGGTCACCTGTGCCACGTGCGGCTGTCGTCTGGAGCGTCCGGCGAGCCGCGCCGCGTGGGCGCATTTCAACCCCCTCGGTGGGCGCGACGCCCGCGGCTGCCGCGTGCACTGCGCGGATGCCGCCCACGATGCGGGTGGCCGCACGCTCGACTGACGCGGCCCGCCGCCGGCCTCGGCGGACGAACGTCCGGACATCGTCGCGCGCTCCGGATCAGTGCATCCGTGAATGGTTCACCAATGCACGATCGCGGCCTTGATGGGTGCCTTCCGAGGGCCGGTTCCGAGGGCCGGTTCCGAGGGCCGGTTCTCCGCGACGAAGGGACCCTACGGGGCGGGGATGACGAGCTTCGCGCCGGGCCGGAGCATCCGCGGGTCGGTCACCTTCGGGTTCGCCTTGCGGAGCGCCGCGAGCGTGACGTGGAACTTCACCGCGATCCCGTACAGCGTGTCGCCCTTGCGGACGACATAGGTCGTCGGGCTTGGGGCGGCGACGCTCGGTGCGGCGGACGCGGTCGGGGCGGCGACGCTCGGGGCCGCGGATGCGCCCGGGGTGGCGCTCGGCGGCGCGGACAGGCTCGGTGCCGGCGTCGAACTCGAACCGCAGCCGGCCAGCACCGCCGCGGTGAGGATCGCCGTGATCGACGCTCGAGCTCGGGCCGGTACGTCCATCGCGCTCTCCCTGCTGTGTCGCATGGCGGTCGATCTGTGTCGCATGGTGGTCGATCGGGATCTGTCGTCGCCCCGCTCGACGGCTCGCTCACCGTCCATGTTGCGCCACTTCGCTTGCCCGCGCCACGGTCCCTCGTCCGGCGTCCCCGGGGGTTCGGGCGGACCGCCTACCCGTGGGCGGACAGGGCGCCCAGGTGTTCGGTGAGGCGGAGGTTCTCGCGATAGTCGATCGGGACCTCCACGAGGCTCGGGCCATCGTGCTCGAGTGCCCGCATGAGCGTCGGGTAGAGCTCGGCGGCCGATGACGGCCGGAACGCGGCGAGGCCGAACGAGCGGGCGTAGGCGACGAAGTCCGGATTCGTGAACTCAACGCCGAACGGGCGACCGAACTCCGTTCGTTGCTTCCAGTCGATGAGCCCGTAGCCGTCGTCCCGCCAGACCACGACGACGATGTTCGTGCCGATCCGAGCCGCGGTCTCGAGCTCCTGGGAGTTCATGAGGAACCCGCCATCGCCGCACAGGGCCACGACGTGGCGGTCCGGGTGCACGAGCTTGGCCGCGATCGCACCGGGGAGCGAGATCCCCATCGCCGCGAAGCCGTTCGAGATGATGACGGTGTTCGGTTCGTACGCCTGGTAGAGCCGCCCGACCCAGACCTTGTGCGCGCCGACATCGCTCACGACGATGTCCCTGGGTTCCAGCGCTCGACGGAGGTCCGCGATCGCCTTCTGCGGCTTGATGGGCCAGCCATCGTCCTGCTCGTAGGCGTGGAGATCGGCGAGGAGGGCGGTGCGGAGGTCCTGGTGGACGAGGGTCTCGCGCGCCAGATGCCGCTCGCTCGCGCTCCGTCCGCCGACGCCGTCCGGAAGGACCGCCGCGAGCAGCCGCTCGAGCGTGCCTTCGATGTCGCCGATCAGTTCCACCTCCGGTCGGTAGAACGCGTCGACCTCCGCAGGCTGGGTATCGATGTGGATGATCCGCCGCCGCCCTTCCGGGTTCCAGCGCGAGGGCGCGTACTCGACGAGGTCATAGCCGACCGCGACGACGAGGTCCGCACGGTCGAAGCCGGAGAGCACGTGGTCGCGGGCCTGGAGCCCGACAGCCATGAGCGAGAGGTGACTGCGGTCGTCGATGGCGCCCTTGCCCATGAAGGTGACCGCCACCGGGACGTGGAGGCCGTTCGCGAAGGCGCGGAGCGGCGCTGCGGCATCCCGGCGAAGGACGCCGTTGCCGGCGAGGACCAACGGTCGCTCCGACTCGCGGAGGAGGCGGGCGGCGTGGGCGATCGCCTCGTCGGTCGGCTCCGGGAAGTACGCGTGCGTCGGTTCGAGGGGATGGGCATCGTCCGTCACCGCCGTCGCCGCAAGGTTCTCCGGCAGCTCGATGTGCGTGGGGCCGGGCTTCTCGAGCTGGGCGACCTTGAACGCCTTGCGGACGATCTCCGGCACGGCGCCGACCTGCTCGACCCGCTGGTTCCACTTCGTCACGGGCTCGAACATCCGCACGATGTCGACGAACTGGTGGGCCTCCTTGTGGGTCTTGTCCAGGCCGGCCTGGCCGGTGAGCGCGACCATCGGCGCGTGGTCGAGGAACGCGTCGGCGATGCCGGTCACGAGGTTGGTCGCCCCTGGCCCGAGCGTCGCCATCGCCACGGCCGCCCGGCCGGTGAGCCGACCATGGACATCCGCCATGAACGCGGCGCCCTGCTCGTGCCGCGTCGTCACGTGACGGACCGCATCCTGGCGGCTCAGGGCGTCGAGGATGTCCATCGTCTCCTCGCCCGGAACGGAGAAGACGTACCCGCAACCTTCGGCGGCGAGGCACTCAACGAGCAGCGAGGCGGCCGTCCGGGCGCGTGTGAGGGCCATGGGTTGCGAGTCTAGCCGTGATTCCCGCGGACGTTGTCGACAGCGGAGACCTGCCCGGCTCCCACCGGCTCCGGAACCATCGGGCGGGGTACGTCGCGGCACGCCGTTCGTGCCAGCTGACCCCCAGGCGGGCGTTGGTCACCGACTCTCCACGGGGCGCTCGTAGACCTGAGCGTGGAGCGGGCCGGGTCGGCACGTCGATCCTGCCAGATGCCCGGGTGAGGGCCACCTGTCACCGACCTGCAGACCAGTGCCCGCCTGATGGCCATCTGCCGGAACCCTGGGACGGAGGGCTCGATCCGATAGGCATCCTCGTCAACGACGTGTCCGGGAATCACGGCAGTCCCCCGAGGACCGCCCGCAGCGCGTCAGTCTGTGGAGCGCCGACGGGGTGTGCGAGCGAGCGCGCCGCGGGGCCCGGCCGGGCGTGCGACGCGCGACGCGACCGCGCTCTCCCGGTCCGTCTGCCCGGGGATGAGCACCGGTTCGGGCAGCGCCGCCGGGATCGCGGCGAGCCGGACCGTGTTGCGCCCGCCCGCCTTCGCCGCGTACAGGGCCGCGTCGCTCTGGCCGAGCCATTGATCCACGCTGAGATCGAGGTTGAACCGGCCGATGAGCGTCGCGCCGACGCTGATCGAGACGACGTCCGACGGCGGATTGTCGACGTGCTCGATCTCGAGGGCGGCGACGATGAGCCTGAGACGCTCGGCGGCGGCGAACAGCCGGTCCGCGTTGGACACCGTGATGATCGCCACGAACTCCTCGCCGCCGTAGCGATAGACGGCGTCGTCCGCCCGGAGTGACGCGCGGATCGCCGCCGCGACGCGCCGCAGGACGTCGTCGCCCGCGAGATGCCCCCGGAGGTCGTTGATCGCCTTGAAGCGGTCGAGGTCGATCATGAGCAGGCCGTAGATCATGCCCGATCGATCGATGTGCGCGCGGACCGCCCGCAGGTCCTCCTCGAGACGACGGCGATTGTTCGCCCCGGTCAGCGGATCGATGCGGGCGGTGAGTTCGAGGGCGTGCTGCGCGCGCTCCAGCTCGATCCGGTCGGCATCCGCGCGGCGGTGGAGCGCGCGGGTCTCCTCGAGCTGGACGAAGCTTCGGATCTGGGCTCGCTGAAGGAGGACATGCCCGGCGAGACTCGCCCCGAGGGCCACGAACAGGACGACGACGAGATCGCCGCGTTCGTCGGCGGAGAGCCGGTCGCCCGGGCCGAGCGCGAGGGCAGTCACTGAGACCGCCGCCATGGCGAGCAGCCAGCGGACGTGGACCTTCGTCCGCCACGGGAGGACGAGGGCGATGAGCCCGGGCAGGACGAGGAGGTAGCCGATCGACTGGATGGCGAGACCCGGCGCGGCGATCTCCGTGACGACGTCCGAGATGGCGATGCCGAGGCTGAGGCTCCAGGCCACGGCCTCGGGGTGATGGCGGAGGCGTCCGCCGACCGCCCACCAGCCGCCGAGGGCGACCGCGATCGTGGCGAGGTCGACCCCGAGCGATATGGCTGTGCCGTCGGCCTGGAGCCCGATCGTGGCGGCGGCATCGAATGCATCGGCGAGGGCGACCACGAGGCATCCGACCCGGATCGCCGATCGCACCCGGCGCCGCTGGACGGCCCGGAAGCGTGCGCTCTGGCCGACCCGCAGGTACTCCGAGCCGCGGAGTCGCTCCGGGATCGACCGGAGATCGGCGACAGTCGAGCCGATCCGGGCCCGAAGGGAGACGGGTGCCTGCGCCTCGATCCGGCGCTCGAGCGTGGTCACCGTCAGGCCACCGTACAGCCGGTGGCCATGGACGCGCCCGACCTGCCCTCATGGATCGGACCGGTCCGCTGCCGCAGGGTGAGCATCGCCCGATCATGGCGGCTGCGGCTCCGTCCACCATGACCCAGATGTACCGCCCGCTGTCAGCGGCCCGAGGCGACTCCGGCCACGATGCGGTAGCCGACACCGCGGACCGCGACGATCGCCGGACCGTCGGCCGCCTCCACCTTGGCGCGGAGGCGGGCGAGGTGGGGCTTGAGCCAGAGGAGATCGGGATCGGGTTCGGCCGGCCAGCCGGCTCGGGCGAGCTGGAGGTGGGGGACGAGATCGCCGCCGGCCCGGACGAGCGCCTCGAGGAGCCGGTATTCGGTGGGGGTGAGGACGAGCGACGTCCGGCGGACGCGGGCTTCGTGTCGGGCGGGCTCGAGGACGAGATCGCCGATCCCGAGCGGGCCGGCGGTCGGGCCACTCGTCGTCCGCTCGACGCGACGCATGATCGCCCCGATCCGGGCGAGGAGCTCGGCCCGCCCGAACGGCTTGACGAGGTAGTCGTCCGCCCCGATCCGGAGGGCCCTGACCTTCGCCGACTCGCTGCTCTCGCCGGACACGACGAGGATCGGTGCCGGACCGGCGGCCCGGATGAGGCCGGCGACGGTGAAGCCGTCCGGACCCGGCATGGCGAGATCGAGGAGGACGAGGTCCGGCGCCTCCTCGCGGAATCGCTTGACCGCCGTCAGCCCGTCGTACGCCGTGATGACCTGGTGGCCCTCCGTGCCGACGAGCGCGGTGATGGCGCCGACCATCGCGGGATCGTCATCGACGACGAGGATGCGGAGCGGACGCTCGCCCATCGTCAGATCGCCACCGCTGCCGGAAGGGCGACGACGAACCGGGCGCCACCGAGCGACGACGCCGGCTCGCACCACAGTCGCGTTCCCATCGACTCGCCGAGCCGCTTCGCGGCGTAGAGGCCGATGCCCGAACCGCGCGCCGTCCGGGTGTCCCGGCGAGCGTACGGCTCGAAGATCCGCTCACGCCATTCGGCGGGGATGCCGGGGCCCTCGTCGGCGATGCTGAGGCGGACGACTCCCTCGACGAGCTCCCAGCCCACGGTGATGGTCGAGCCCGGCGGGGCGTACTTCACCGCGTTCTCGAGGAGATGCTCGACGATCTGGCGGAGCCGGGGCGGATCGGCGAGGGCGTGGAGCGGTCGATCCGCGGCGACGACGATGCGGTGGCCACCGAGCAGCGGCTCGAGCTCGCGAAGGACCTCGCCCACGAGCTCGCGCACATCGACAGGGACGACCTCGGCCGGATGGTCCGGCTCGACCCGGACGCTCGCGAGGATCGAGTCCACGAGCCGGTCAAGCCGCTCGACCTGGTCCATCGTCCCCTGGTACCAGGCCGCCCGGCGGGCGCGGCGTTCCGGGTCGCGCGACTGCCGTCCGCTCAGCTGCGGCTCGTCGGCGAGGAGGTCCACGTATGCGCGGACGACGGCGAGCGGGGTCCGCAGCTCGTGCGTGACGAGCGCGATGAGCTCGGCCCGGGCCTCGTCGATCGCCGTGAGCTCGGCTGCCCGGGCGACCGCCTCCTGCTGCTGGCGGCCTTTCTCGACGACACTCGCGAGCAGATCGGCGATCGCGCCGAGATGGGCGACATCCGAATCGGAGAAGTGGCGCGTCCGCTCGGTCTGAACGTTGAGGACGCCGACCGTCTCATCGCCCCACACGAGCGGGACCGACAGCATCGAGCTGACGAATCGCCGCTGGTCGATGCCGCGGACCCAGAGGAACCGCTGGTCTCGCCCGACGTCGTCGATGACGAGCGGCTCGCGGCTCGCCGCGACCCGGCCGGTGACGCCCTCGCCGAAGGGGACGCGCGCCCGGCCGATCTGATACCGATCGAGGCCGTTCGTCGCCGCGAGAGTGAGGCGAACGCCATCCCGGTCGAGCAGGTAGAGGGACGACACGTCGGCCCGCAGGGCGTCCCGTGTCTCGTCGACGACGGTCTCGAGGAGCTCGTCCCAGGTCCGCGCCGTCGTGACGAGACGCGCGACGCGGTGAAGGAACCGCAGCTGGGCGAGCTGCTCCTCGGGATCGTGGCCCTCGATCTCCGGGCTCGTCATGACCATCACGATACAAACGATAGGGCTCGAACGGTGCGGCGATGGTTGCGGCCCGGGGTCGGGTCGGATGCGGAACGGTCACCCGAGCCCGCGGCTCGGGGTCCGCCCGTGTCCGCGATGTACCGTATCGGCGACGGGAGCGGACACGAGCGAGGAGGAGCGATGCGGATCGTCGTGACCGGTGGCAGCGGCAAGGCGGGGCGCTGGGTCGTCCGCGATCTGCGGGCGGTGGGTCACGACGTGCTCAACGTCGACCTCGCCCACGATGGGAGCGCTCACGGGCAGTGCGTCCGGACGGACCTCACGGATCTCGGTCAGTGCTTCGACGTCATCAGCGGCGCGGACGCCGTCGTCCACCTCGCGGCGATCCCGGCCCCGGAGCTCCGACCCGCGGGCGAGACCTTCCGGCTGAACGTGCTCTCCACCTACAACGTCTTCGCTGCGGCCGAGGCGCACCACGTCCAGCGGGTCGTTTGGGCGTCGAGCGAGACCGTCCTCGGGTTGCCGTTCGACGATGCGCCACCGCCGTACGCCCCGGTGGACGAGAGCGCACCGCCGCGGCCCGAATCGTCGTACGCGCTCTCGAAGCTCACCGGCGAGACGCTGGCCGGGCAGTTCGCCCGGCGGACCGGGATCCCGTTCGTGGGCCTTCGCATCTCGAACATCATGGAACCCGAGGACTACGCCGCGTTCCCGGGCTGGTGGGGCGATCCGCATCTCCGGAGGTGGAACCTCTGGGGGTACGTGGACGCGCGCGACGTCGCGGCGGCGGTCCGGGGCGCGCTCGAGGCGGATGTGTCCGGCGCGTCCGTCTGCATCGTCGCGGCCGCGGACACGGTCATGACCCGCCCGAGCGCCGAGCTCATGGCGGAGATCTATCCCGCCGTCCCGCTCCGCCGCCCGCTCGAGGGTCGCGAGACGCTCCTCTCGATCGACCGCGCCCGCGAGCTCATCGGCTACCGGCCGGCGCATCGGTGGGCGGACCACGTCCGCGAGTGACGCGGCTCAGGCCGGTCGGTGGCGGTAGAACTCGATCGGTTCGGGCGGCAGCGGCGTGTCGCCGCGGATGAGGTCCGCGGCCTTCTCGGCGAGCATCATCGTCGGGGCATAGATGTTGCCGTTCGTGACGTACCGCATCGCGGATGCGTCCACGACGCGGAGCCCGCTCGTTCCGTGGACCGCCATCGTCAGTGGGTCCACCACGGACGACTCGTCGGTCCCGAGCCGGCAGGTGCACGACGGATGGAGGGCGGTCTCCGCGTCGCTCGCCACCCAGGCGAGGATCTCCTCGTCCGTCTCGACGCTCGACCCTGGCGAGGTCTCGCCGCCGTCGTAGGCCTCGAATGCGGGCTGGCCGAGGATCCGGCGGGCGACCCGGATCGCCTCCACCCACTCGCGGCGATCCTGGGCCGTCGAGAGGTAGTTGAAGCGGATTGCCGGATGGACTCGCGGGTCTCTCGAGACGATCCGGACGGACCCCCGAGCGTCCGAGTACATCGGCCCGATGTGGACCTGGTAGCCGTGGCCGCCGGCCGGTGACGAACCGTCATAGCGGATGGCGAGCGGGAGGAAGTGGAACATGAGGTTCGGGTAGGCGACCTCCTCGTTGCTCCGCGCGAACCCGCCGCCCTCGAAGTGGTTGGTCGCCCCGGGCCCGCGTCGGAGGAAGAGCCACTGGAAGCCGATCCACGGCCGTCGCCACTTCTGCGTGGCGGCTGGCTGCATGGAGACCGGCTGGGTGCTCGAATGCTGGACGTACACCTCGAGGTGATCCTGGAGGTTCTCGCCGACGGCCGGCACGTCCGCCACGACGTCGATCCCGAGCGACCGGAGATGCTCCGTCGGGCCGACGCCGGAGAGCTGGAGGAGCTGGGGTGAGGCGATCGCCCCGCCGGCGAGGAGCACCTCTCCGGCGAGGACCCGCCGTCGCGATCCACCCCGGACGTACTCCACGCCGATCGCCCGCCGCCCCTCGAAGAGGACGCGGCTGGCGAACGCGCGCGTCTCCACGGTGAGGTTGCGGCGGTCCATGACCGGATGCAGGTAGGCCCGGGCCGCCGACAGCCGGCGGCCCCGCCAGATGTTCCGGTCGAACGCGGCGAAGCCCTCCTGGCGGTAGCCGTTGACGTCCTCGGTCAGGCTGTAACCGGCCTCCTGCACGGCGCCGAAGAACGCCGTGAAGAGGGGGCTCGAGGCGGGCCCCCGCTCGAGGCCGAGCGGCCCGCCGTGGCCGCGGAATGGATCGTCTGGCGCGGCCGCCGTGCAGTCCTCCATCCGCTTGAAGTACGGCAGGCAGTGGGCGTAGTCCCACGTCACCATCCCGGGGTCCGCCGCCCAGCGCTCGAAGTCGAGCGGGTTGCCGCGCTGGAAGATCATCCCGTTGATGCTCGAGGAACCGCCGAGGACCTTGCCGCGAGCGTGGTAGATCCGCCGGCCGTTCATGAACGGCTCCGGTTCGGACTCGTACTTCCAGTCGTAGAAGCGGCTCCCGATGGGGAACGTCAGCGCTGCCGGCATATGGATGAAGACGTCCCACAGCGAGTCCGGGCGGCCGGCCTCGAGGACGAGGACGCGGGTTCCCGGATCGGCGCTCAGGCGGTTGGCGAGCACGCAGCCGGCGGAACCCCCGCCGACGATGACGACGTCGTACCGCTGCTCGGCCATCCCCCGATGCTAGCAGCGTCGGACGGGGGTCCGAGCGGCCCCGACAGCGTCCGTGCGGCTCCTCAGCGTCCCGCGGCGCGGCCGGGCCCTCCGGGTAGGATTCGCGGCGATGGCCATCCACGCCGCCCGACGGGCGTCCCGCGTCTCGCTGCCGCTCATCGGGGCGTTCGTCATCGGCGCCATCGTCTATGGCGGGCTCTACACGTACCCGGCCCTGTCAGTCGCGTTCGCGGCGGACTTCGGGATTGGTCGGACGCTCGCGGTCACCCCGTGGACGATGTTCCTCATCGTCACCGCCGTGGCGAGCCCGTTCCTCGGCCGCGCCTTCGACGAGTTCGCCGACCGGGATCTCCTCACCGCGGCGATGGTCCTCAACGCCGCCGGCTGGCTCGTCGTCTACCTCGCGCCGGACATCTCGATCGTGATCCTCGCCTATGCGGCCCTCCACGCGATCGGCCTCCAGCTCGCCTTCATCGGCATCTCCACCGCGGTCGCCCGTCGCTACGCGGGCATCTCCGGGCTCGCCCTCGGGGTCGCGTATGCGGGGCCGGGCATCGGGGTCGCCGTCGCCCTGCCGGTCGCCGCCGGGATCATCGCCACGGCCGGCTGGCGAGCGACCTCGCTCGTCTTCCTCGGCGCCTCGCTCGTGGGAGTCGCGTTCGTGTGGCTCATGACGAGCGGGCCGTCCATCGTCGTCCCCGCGAGGCGCCCGGTCCATGAGGGACGTTCCAGCGGGCGCGAGGAGTCGCCCACCCGGGCGGCGGAATCGGCGATCGCGTCGCGCGCGTCGGGGCTCCACGAGACCGCGGCCCCGGGCGCCGTCGCCGCGGGACTCGAGCCGCTGCCGGTGGGGAGCGGCGACGGTCGCCACAGCGTCAGGCGCGCCGTGCGCACGCGGCGGTTCCTCGTCCTCTTCATCGGGGCGGCCGCGATCGGGGCGTTCGACGAGGGCGTCCTCCAGGCGTTCCTGCCGAACGCCGTGCGGAATGGGATGTCCGCGGAGCTGGCGGCCTTCGCCCTCGGATTCCAGTCGCTCGCCTACGTCGTCGGTCAGCTCGTCGGCGGCTGGCTCTCCGACCGCGTCGGCCGGCGGGGGGTGGGCATCGGATCGGCGGTCGTGGTCCTCGGCGGCGCCGTCGCCGCCATCGGTCTCGCGTCCGTCTCGCCCGGGCTCGCCATCGCCGGCCTCGCCGCCCACGGGGTCGGGACCGGGGCGACGATCGCCGTCCGTTCGGCGGCCTTCCACGACGTCTTCGGCGGACCGAACTTCGGGACGATCTTCGGGTTGCTCGCGGTGGCGTACCCCATCGGGGGCACGATCGCCGTCTACGTCGGCGCGCTCGGACTCGACCGTCTCGGGTCGTACGCCGTCCTCATCCCGGTCATCGTCGCGGCAGTCGCGACGTGGTCGGCCGCTCTGTGGATCGCCGGCCCTCGCCGCCGAGCCCGCTGAGCGATCAGCCGGGAGCCTGGACTCCCATCTCGACCTCTGGCCAGGCCCCGCTCGACTCAGCCATCGGTCCGCCGGACGAGCACATCGAACTTCTGGCTCGTCGGCTCCCACGCGAGCTCGACCCGGACGCTCGGGTCATGCCGCGTCGCGTCCAGGCGCTCGACGATCGCCTCGCCGAACTGCAGGCCCGCGAGACTCACCGTCCGCTCGGCGCGTCAACACCACCTCAACGACTCGGATCCCGGAGAGGTGTCTGGTGGTGCGGGCTGCCCCGGCCGTGCCTCTGCCTCCTGGCGCCCTGCCCCAGCGCGCCCTCGGTCGCCCCGCTCCTGCCCGCCTACTCCGGTCGCGAATACCGATCGATGTAGGCGTTGTAGTCCGGCGTCTGCCGTTCGTAGCCACTCGTCATGAGGGGCGACGAGATGACGAAGTCGGCCGTCGCTCGATTGCACGCGACCGGGATGTTCCAGACGACGGCCAGGCGGAGGAGCGCCTTCACGTCGGGATCGTGCGGCTGCGGCTCGAGGGGATCCCAGAAGAAGATGAGAAGGTCGATGCCGCCTTCGGCGATGAGCGCTCCGAGCTGCTGATCTCCGCCGAGCGGTCCGCTCTGGAGTTTGACGATGCCGATGCCGAGTTCGTCCTCGAGGAGCGTCCCGGTGGTGCCGGTGGCCACCAGGTCGTGCCGCACGAGCGTGAGACGGTTGTACTTCGCCCATTCGATGATGTCGGTCTTCTTGTTGTCGTGGGCCACGAGGCCGATCGTCTGTCGCCGCCCCGGAACGTCGTCCATCGTGCCGTGCCTCTCCTTCGTTCCGCGGGCGGCCCACATGCGCGAGGGCTCCGCCTGCCCGTCGCCGTCACTCGTCCGGCCCTGGCCGCCGTTCGACCTCGCCGCATCTTCGCTCTCGCTGCGTGCGCCGGCCTGATGTTCTCACGGGTCGCAGCGTCGGCCCGTGCCGGGCCTTGGCGCTCATGCGCTCGCGTGGCCGGCGTGGCCGGCGTGGCTCGGCGTGGCCGGCGAGCCTCGCCCAGCGTTCCATCCGACGCTGGAAGGGATCGGCGTGGCCGGCGTGGCTCGCCCAGGGTTCCAACCGACGCTGGAGACTGGCCGCGAGCGATCGGCCGTGCCCTGTCTGCGGCAGTTCGCTCGCCCAGCGTTCCATCCGAGGGATGACGCCCATCGTCGGCACGCACGACGGACCGGTCGCGCAGCCGTCCAAAGGCGTCGTGCGCCGGTTGGATCGTCCGGCGTTCCGGCCCCGGCGTTCCGGCCCCGAGGTTCCCGGCGTCCCGGGCTCGCCCGGCGTTCCCGGCCATCCGGCGCCTCAGTGATCGCTGGAGGGATGCGCCCGCTCCCGCACGAGCGAGAGGGCGAGCACCGGACAGACCTCGACCGCTCGCCGGGCGAGCGGCACGAGCCGGTGCGGGATCGGCCCCGATCGGAAGATCGGATAACCCCAGTCGTCGAGCGCGATGTGCTCGGGCAGGAGCTCGGCACACATGCCGTAGCCGTCGCAGCGGATGCGGTCGATGCGAAGGACGTCGCCCATCTCAGACACGCCTCGCTGCCGCCGTCGGCCGTGAGCAGCCGTGCGTCCGCTCGTGGAGGGCGAACTCGTCGGCGAAGACGCGGAGACCGCTCTGGAGGAGGCCCGCCGCCCCATCCGGGTGGTGGCAGGCGCCGCGGCCGGCGATCTGACCGGCCCAGCGCGTGACATCGGCGAGGTCGCCGTCGTGGTGGGCTCCGGTCGCGAGCCGGCGAAGGGCCCCGGAGATGGCGCCGAGTCCGAAGATGCACGGGCCGCACTGGCGGGCGCTCTCGCCCGCCATGTACTCCATGATCCGGGACGTCGCCCACACGCCACATGCGTCCGCGGGCAGGAAGGCGACCATCCCGCAGCCGAAGCCGAGGCCGCGTGACGAGAGCGACGCAGGGTCGAGGGGCTCGTCCCAGCGACCCTCGGTCGCTGCCCAGCCGCCGAAGTACCCGCCGAGGAGCACCGCGTCCGTCGCTGCGGTCAGGCCGCCGGCCGCGTCGACGAGCTCGCGGAGCGTCGTCCCGTATTCGATCTCCCGGACGCCCGTCCCGGCAACGGGTCCGGTGACGGTCACGAGCGCGGTCCCGGGGGTCAGATCGCGGCCCGTGGCGCGAAACCACTCGTCGCCATGGCGGGCGATGAGCGCGGCGGCCGCAAGGCTCTCGACGTTCTGGATGAGCGTCGGCCGCCCGCCGAGCCCTCGTTCGTGCGGACGCGGTGGGACGGCCATGGGGCGGGCGTCGCGAGCCTCGAGGTAGTGGACCATCGCCGACGACTCGCCGGCGATGTATCCCATGGGTGCCTCGACGATCCGGAGCGGCGGTCCGCCGCCGAGAGGTCGTTCCGCGACGGCCCGCACGAGCGCGTCGACCGCCGCCCGGTGCTCCATCCCGACGTAGAGGACGACGTCGTCCGCCCCGACGGCGGCTGCGGCGAGGATCGCCCCGTCAATGACGAGATGCGGGCGCAGGGTCATGAGCGAGCGATCCTTTGCGCTCCGTGGCTCACCCTCCGCCCCGTTCGCGACGACCGCCGCTCGACCGCCCGATCGCGCCCCGACGCTTCGCCACTTCCTGCCGACCGGGAACCCCGCGCCACCTCGGCCGAGGAGTCCGCTGCGCTCGATCGTGTCGATGAGGCCGTTGCGGGCGTCGGCGATCGGCAACGGCCCGAGGCGCGCTCGATGCTCGGCGAACGACTCCGCACCGGCGCTGAACTGCGGTCCGGCGAGCAGGCGATCCGCCGTCGCTGCGGGCGCCATCGTCAGCGATCCCGTCGCTGGGTCGGAGGCAGTGCCGCGTCGATCTCCGTCCGCAGCGCAGCGGTCGCCTGCGTCCGCCAGGCGAGCGCGCCGACGACGGCCGCCACGCAGGTGCCGTTGAGCAGCCATGCCCACAGGGCGCCGCTGTCGCTGCCGGTGCCGAGCCCGTGCGCGATGGCGATCGGCCACGCCCCGTACGAGAGCCAGTGGATCGCCCGCCACGTTCGGTGCCCGAGGTGCGTTCGCAGGAGGCTCGTGAGGATGATCGCGGCGACGAGGTACATGGCGACGACGCCAAGGCCGAGCCAGAACTGGCGGTACGGCGACGAGAACGGGATGAGGGCTGCCGCCAGGCCGAGCGAGGTGAACGGATCGAGGACGGCGATGAGGATGTGGATGGCGAGGAACACCACCGCGAGGAGGGCGACATTGCGGTGGAATTCGGCGGTGAGGAATCGAGGCCAGCCAGGCCGGCCCCACCGGGCGACGGTGAGGATGCCGAGGCAGACGACGACGGTGAGGAGGATCTGCGAGACCATCCCGGCACCGCGGGTCGCGTACCACAGGATGCTCGCGCTCATCGAGCTGGCTCGGCCCTCGCCGGGGCGTCGGCCCTCGCCGGGGCGTCGGTCGTCGGCGGGGCGTCGGTCGTCGGCGGGGCGTCGGTCGTCGGCGGGGCGATCGTCGCTGCCGGGGATCGCTCGATCGGTGCCGCCGGCCAACCGCCGACGCGGACGATCTCCCCCTCCGCGGAGACGAGTCGGGCGGGCAGGTCGAGCGCCTCGAGCCAGGCGATCGCCGATGCGCCGCGGATGATCGACGCGGTCGCGGCGATGTTCGCGTCGACGCACGTCGCGGCGATGACCGAGGCCGTCCGCCAGGGGCTGTCCGCCGGCGCACCGGTCCGCGGGTCGATGAGATGGTGGGCCGCGACGTCGCCGCGGATCCATCGTCGGACGGTCGTGCCGGACGTCGCGACGGCGCCACCCGAGATCGCGATCACCTCCCCGTCCGCATCGATGGGAGTCGAGCTATCCTCGGCGACGAGGATCCGCCAGCCACCCTCCGGTGCCGAGCCGGCCGTCGCGATGTCGCCACCAAGGCTCACGAGGACGCCGCCGGCCTGGCCGCTCTCGAGCGCGACCGCTGCGGCGAGGTCGGAGGCGAGCGCCTTGCCGACCGACCCGAGGTCGAGCTCAACGCCAGCCGAAAGACGGACCTCCCGCGTCCGGGAGTCGAAGTGGATCGCCTGCCAGCCCGGGACCGGCTCGAGCCGGATGTGGAGCGGCTCGGAGCGCTGGCCGAGGCGGCTGAAGTCGTCGTCGTAGCCGGCCATGCGCATCGCGCGCCCGACCGTCGGATCCACCAGGCCGTCGCTGAGGCGTCCCGCCCGGATGCTCGACTCGATCGCCTGGGCGAACAGCCGGCTCGCGACGAATGGCCGGCCGGCCGCCGCATTGAGCCGGCTGAGCTCGCTGTCCGATCGGAATCGGCTGTATGCGAGATCCACCTCGTCGAGCAACGCGGCAACGGCGGATCGGGCGCGGGCGAGGTCTCCCTCGAGGACGAGAAGGTGGGCGTTCGTACCGAGTGCCCGCCAGGTCGCCGTGGTCACGTCGCTCATGACACCCCGGTGGTCACCTGCGCCGGTGCCGCGATGTTCGTCGCGGTCGTCGTCGAGGGTCTCAGGGTAGCGGACGGTGTCAGCGCCGCGGCAGCGGACCGCGCGATCGCGGAACCGTCGTCGCCGCCGTTGCTGTCGTCGCCGCCGCTCAGGACGCCGAAGAGCGTGCCGCTGACGGACGTGACCCCGGCGGCGGAGCGTGCAGTCGTACCGGTCGACGCCGTCGCCGCGTGGGAGCCGGGATTGGTGATCGCGGCGAGCGAGCCGAAGCCGATGACGGCCGCAAGGCTCGCGAGCGCGGTTCCTGTGGTGGCGCTGCGCAACCGGGCGAGGGCCCGATCGCGATCGATCGTCGTGTGGCGGGTCGCGGTGTTCATGCCCGAAGTCTCGGGCGTCGCACCTTTCGGTCCGATTACGTGCCCCTGGCGTGGCGCCCGCACGCCCCGAACGGCCACCCCGGGTACAGTGGCGCCGTGACGGCGGACTCCACGATTAGGCGCGCGCTCGCGGCACTCCTCACGGCGACGGTCGTCGTCGCCGGCTGCGGTTCGTCGACCCCATCCACCGGATCGATGCTCCCGAGCACGGCATCGAGCGGTCCGCTCGCCTCGTCGGCCGCGATCGCCAGTCCCGGCCCGGGCGGATCCGCCGCCGGAAGCCCCGGATCGACGGGCGCCACCACTGCTCGACCATCGTCGCCCGCGACCGCCACGCCCGTCCCGCTTCGTCCGGTCGTCGTCTCGATCGCGCCGTTCCGGCTGCCGCAGGCACTCAGTCGGAGCGTCGCGGTCGCGCTCGGCGGCGCGACCCTCATCTGCGGCGGTTTCACGGCAAGCGGGACGACCACCGGCGACGTGCTCCTGTTCGACCCGGCGGGGCGGCTCGTGACCCGGATCGGGCGCCTCGCTGCCCCCGTCCACGATGCGGCCGGGACGACCGTCGGCTCGCGTGCCTTCGTCTTCGGGGGAGGATCGGTCCTGCCGGAGACGACCGTCCAGCTCGTCGATCCCCTCGGCGGCTCCCGAGTCGTGGGCCGATTGCCGTTGCCGCGGGCGGATCTCGCCGCGGTCGTCGTCGGGGGCCAGGCGATCGTCGTCGGCGGTGGAACCTCCGCCGGTCCCGATCGAGCCGTGCTCGCCACGACGGACGGAATCCACTTCCGGCGCATCGCGACGCTTGCGGTCGGCGTCCGCTATCCGGCGGTCGCGGTGAGCGGCGGCCGCGTCTTCGTCATCGGCGGTGCGACGCTGGCAGGCGACGTCGCCACGATCCAGTCGATCGACCCCGCGACGGGGACCGTCCGGGTCGTCGGGCATCTGCCGTTCGCTCTGTCCCACGCCGTCGCTCTCGTCGTCGGCGGGGAGCTGCTCATCGCCGGCGGGCGCCGCGCCGACGCCCCCCTGCGGACCCTCTTCGCCCTGGATCCGGGACGCGGGGTCGTCCGCGAGATCGGGCAGCTCCCATACCGCGTCTCGGACGCCGCGGCGATCGTCGTCGGCGGGGTCGGCTACATCGTCGGCGGCGAGGCGGCCACCCAGCTCGCCACGATCATCGCGATCCGCCCCGGCTGACCCTCACGGGTTCGGCCGGATCGCGGTCACGCCGCGCATCGTGCCCACGAGCACGAGGCCGTTCCAGAGCGTCGGCGAGGCGAAATGGGGCACCGGGCCGAGGCCGATGCGGGCGAGGACAGCCCCGGTCGAGGGTGACAGCGCGAAGAGCTCGCCGGCCCCGATCGCGATGCTCCAGACCGCACCGCCGCCGATGACCGGTGGCCCGTTGGCGCCGGAGCCCATCCTCCATCCGAGGTGGATCGAGCCGTCCGCGCCGATGCGGACCATGCGGAGCCCGTCCGAGCACGGAAGATAGATCGTGGAGCCGGTCTGCGCGGCACCTCCGAAGGCGGCGCATACCTCGGCGGACGAGACCTGACCGCCTATCCCTCCAAGGTTCCCCTGGCGCAGGACGTAGCCGGTGCCGCTCTTGCCGGCGATGAAGACCCAGCCGCCCGGCACGAGGACCGGGCTGAGCGAGCCGAGGTCGGCGTCCCTCGCGTTGTCCTGCGCCCACGTCGTCGGGGCGAAGAACGAACGCAGGCGAAGCGTCGGGGAGAGCTCGAGGACCGAGTCGCTGCCGTCATACGTGGACGTCGAGCTGCCGTTGCCGACCGAGACGTAGAGGTTGCCGTCACCGTCGAGGACGGGTCCGCCCGGCGCCCAGACCGCCCCTTCCCGCGCCACCGGCACCCGGTAGGCGATCGTCGCGCCCTGGCCGGTCAGCGGCACGCCCACGACCTTGCCCCGATACTGGCCGCAGTCCCCGGCGAGGCCGCCGAAGCCGATGTACACGTAGCCATTGCCGAGCGCGAGCGCAGCACGCTGCTGGTGGGTGCGCGGGTCGTCGCCCGGGAGGTCCACGACGCGCGACCAGCGGACCGCGCCGGTCGCCGGGTCGAGGGCGAAGAGCACGTGGCTCGGTCCCGAGACCTCCGCCACGACGAATACCGACGCCGTCGTCGGATCGTAGACCGGAGTGCTCGTGATGCCGAGCGGGTCGATGTTGCCGCAGGGAAGGTCGGAGAGCGGCACCGGCGTGCCGAGGTGGCGGCGCCAGATGACGCGCCCGTTCGCCGGATCGAGGGAATAGACGCTGTCGCCCTCGGTCGCGACGATGACCCGGCCGTTGACGCCGAGCGGTTGCCCGTAGACCGCTCCGTCGAGGATCGTGCTCCAGGCTTCCATCAGGCCGCGACCGACGGCGGGGAAGCCGGCCGCCACTCCGGTCCGCGCGCCGTCGCGGTGGTAGACCGGCCACTCGGCCGGGGTGGGATGTGGTGTCGGCGTCGGAAGTGGTGTCGGCGTCGGAAGTGGTGTCGGCGTCGAGGTGGGACTCGGCATCGGTGACCGGCTGAGGCCGGAATCGGAGGGGGAGGTGGCGGCGGTCGGTTCTCCTGTTGTCGCCAGCGAGGCCGGCGAGACCGACGTGGCCGGCGAGGCGGGTGCGGAGCCACACGCTGCCGCGACGAGGCACGCCCCGACCATGACACCGGTGAGCGGATGAGCCCTGGTCACTCCGTCATGGTGGCACCATCCGTTCGTGGCGGCAGACCATGTCGATCCGATCCGTCCGAGACGCGCCAATGAACATGGAGGACACGGAGACGGACGTGAGTGGCGAGCCAGCGCCGGCCCACCCGGCCGCCATCGCCACGCCGGGGCGGAAGTCGACCCGCCGTCGATTGCTCCGCTGGGGTTCGATCTCCGCCGGCCTCCTCGTCATCGCCGCCGTCGCCCTCTGGGGACTGTCACCATCCGTCAGCGACCTCGAGAGCCGCGTGGCCACCCTCGCGGCGCTCCGTGGCACGCCGGTCCTCCGCCCGGGTGACGTTCCGACGCTCCTCGCCGAGGCGATCGTCGCGACGGAGGACGAGCGCTTCTACCAGCACCACGGCATCGACGTCATCGGCCTGAGCCGAGCGCTCCTCTATGACGTGGCGCATCTGTGCGCCTGTCAGGGCGGATCCACGATCACCCAGCAGCTCGCCAAGGATCTCTACCTCAACGGGTCGGACGGCGGGTTCACCAAGCTCGTCGACATCGCCCTCGCGTTCAAGGTGGAGCTCCAGCCCACCAAGCAGCGGATCCTCGCCGACTACCTGACCGAGGTGCCTTCCGGTTACGGTCTGCATGGCATGCCGGAGGCGGCCTGCGCGTACTTCCATCGACCGCTCCGGGCGCTCGACCTGGGACAGATCGCCGTGCTCGCCGGCATGCCCCAGGCGCCCTCCGCGTACGACCCGCGGTTCCATCCGGTGGCGGCCGCGACCCGCCGCGCGGCGGTCCTCGCGTCGATGGTCAGTGAAGGCTATGTGACGCCACAGCAGGCCGCGACGGCCGCGGCGGAACCGGTCGTTGCGGCCGCGATGCCCGGCGGCTGCTGATCCGGCGCCGCGGCGCTCTCCCCCGACCGATCCGCGCCGTGCTCTCATCCGAACCGATCCACGCTGATCGCCACGCCTTGCGCCACCGAGTTCAGGCCGATCCGCCCCTGCCTCTGCCGATCCGCCCCTGCCTCTGCCGATCCGCCCCTGCCCTGCCGATCCAGGCTAACTCTGCCGATCCAGGCTGACTCCCATCAGGCGGCCGTTATCCAGGTCGCTCGAGTCCTTCGGGCCGCCAACGGCACGGATCTCGAACAAGATTCCCACCCGGCGAGAACGAGACTCAACGTTCATGGCCCCGCCGGGCCCGTCCATGGCCCCGCCGGGCCCGAGCGCCTCCCGCTGCCCTCCGACTCATGGATAGCGCCCGCCCGGCGGTAGTTAGCGAGGAATCGCGGCATCTCCGAGTCGAGGACATCCCGCGCTCCCCGTCGCTCTCACGGTGTCCGCGGCAGGCCGAGCATCCCGTGGACGGTGGACTCGCCCGAGGCGTGATCCGGTCCGCGGAGACACGCATCGATCTCCCACCAGTTCCATTTCACTGGCATCGGGATCGTCACCACCACCTGCTCGTCGCCGCCGATCGAGGCGCATCTCTCGGCGGGAGTCCGAACGTCGAATGTCGCGGGCTGACCACCGACACTGACCGCCTGGCCAGCCGTCGGGTCGAATGACCAGTACGGGCGCGAATCGCTCCACAGGCCGACGACGATGCCGTTCGGTGGGAGCCGGATCGGTGGCCAGTTCGTGCAGCTGATGGACCCGACGCTGCGGATGCATGGGTCCGGCAGCGGCTCCGGACCGAGAAACGCGATCGCCTGGAAGAAGCTGTTCGCGACGACGTACTGGGCGACCTGCCAGTTCGCGGGATATCGGATGGCGCTCGGGCCGAACGGCACCGCCAGCCCCGTCAGCGTCGTCATGGCGGGGCTCCGCAATGAACCCGAGGGCACGGTCGCGCCGCAGCCGCCGACGATGAGCGAGAGCGCGACCACGAGGAGCCATCCCGTCCGCACCTCGTCACGGTAGCCCATCGGATGCGGGACGAACCGCGGCGCCGGGGGCGGATGCCCGGGCGTCGCGTCCTTCGCGTGCCGCTACCATCGTGGCTGTCATGAGGCGCCGAGGATTCACGCCGGTCCCGCTCGCCTTCCTCGCGCTCGCCTTCCTCGCCGCGGGGCTCCTGCTCGTCGGCTATGGCGTGCCCGTGGGCATCGGGCTCCTCGTCGGTCTCGTTTTCGGCGTGACGCTCGGGGCGGTTGGCCTCCTCTGGCTCGGTGGCGGGCCCGGTCGATCGATCGGGCCCTTTGCCACAACGTGGTTGACATCGTCCGCGTCAGAGGGTCCCGTCGAACTTCCGGATTGGGTTCGCGACAGTGAGCGGGTGACGGGTGTTGACATCGGCCCACTTCGCCGCATCCTCGTCGTCGGTCAGACGGCCGCGAGCGGCGGCGCAAGTATCGAGTTGACGACGATCGAGCTCCGGGACACGGGCGGCGTCGCGATCGCGGTCGTCCACACCGCACCACCGGACGCGCGATCTCCCGGGCCGTTCGCCCGCGTCACGCTCATCGACGATGTCGGCACGACCTATGTGGCCGCCGCCGAGATCTCGGGTTCGGCTCCGTTCGTGGCGCGGCTCGCGATTCGGTTCGCGCCCGCTCCGCCGATCGTCGCTGCCCGTCTGACGGTCCGCATCGAGGAGTTCGCGGATCCGTTCTCCGGCCGCGAGCCGAGGCGTCTCGCCGGACCATGGTCGTTCGTCGTCCCCCTGGAAGGAGCAGCAGACGGAGCCCGACGAGCGCCCGAGCGGTGATCGGATCGATGATGCGACCGATCGCCGGCCGAGGATCCCCGCCAAACGATGGCTCGGCCTGGCGGTCGGGATAGGTGTCGGGCTTGTGCTGGTCCGTGCCGCTGTGCTGGCGTCGCCGGGTGAAACCGCCCCCACCGCGGACCAGCTCGCCGTCCAGCAGACGGTCGTCGCCGCCCTGGACGCGCCAACCGAGCTGTTGATCATCCCGTCGGTCAACGCCGATGGGACCGTCGACCCGGAGATCAGGGTGCAGATGGAGGCCCACGCTCGGGAAGTGCTCACGGGACTCTTTGCCGGGGACCTGCTGGCGGAGCGACTGGCGATCGCCGAGCGGAACATCGTGGAAGTCGGACCGGATGAGGGTCTGATCATCGGCGGCGGCGTTTCCGAGGTCCGGTTCATCTCGACGGTCATCGATGGCGACCGGGCGGCGGTCGTCGTCCACGACCGGATCACCGAAGTTGGCAAGGCCGGACCGTCAGGGCGGACCTTCTCTCCCTCGGGCACCGAGACGAACACCCTCACATTGGTCCGCACGAACGGGCGCTGGCTCGTCGTGAGCGAGCAATCGACTCCGGACTCGGGGAGCCAGCCGGGCTGATGGTGGCTTGGGTGCGACCCCTCTACCGAGCGGCTGGGTGCCCGATCAATCGCGATCGAGCTCGGCGAATACCTCGGTGGTGGGCCGGGCGCGTCCCGCCCGCAGGTCGGCGTTCGCGTCGCGCATCGAGCGCGCGAACTCCGGCGCACGGACGAGCGCGACGTCCTCCAGCTCGTCGGAATCGAGTGCCACTATGGCGGTCACCGGCCGTCCGTGGCGCGTGGTGATCGCCGGCCGAACGAACGGATCACCTCGTTCAACACCTGGCTGGACCGCCGACCGAGTTCAAGCCGCATGATGGATTAGGTCGGCGGTCGGGAGCGGCTGCGGCCGCCCCGGCCGAGGACCAGGCCGAAGAGGATCCCGATCGAAAGAGCGGCCAGTCCGACCAGCGCCGCCGTGGGCACGGGATCGCCCGGCGCAACGGAGACTCGAGCGGACGCACCCGGTTGATCGGCGGGAAAGTTGCGGACGACGATCGTCCATTGACCGCTCTTCGTCGGCGTGAACGTCCCTCGCCACAGCGTCGCATCGTTCGGATCGCGCGTTAGCGCCACCGCCACGGTCGTGCCGTCCACCGCCTGCGCCGCCACGTCGAACGGGTAGTCGGCGAACGGATAGAGGACGTTCCAGAGGCCGGATGCCGCGGGATACGCGAGCGTCAGGACCGGCAGCGTGATGTCGCCCGCGCGGATCGGCACGAACGTCCGCAGGAGCACCTCGATCGGGCGGCCAACCACCCCCTCCGCGGGTGACACGGACACGGAGATGTCCATCGCCGCCAGCGTCGGCTTGGCGGTGAGCGCTCCAACGGCCAGAAGCGCGAGAACGAGACCCGCGACAGCCCGCTTCATCGCGCCCAACGTACACCGCGGCGTCCCGGGATGGTGCGAATGCGGGAGGCGTTCGCATGCCGTGTCGACCAGACTGGACAAGCCAGAGTCGTCGCGTGCACGATGTTGGCGGTCCCGAGATTGCGCGGGGGATCGGCACGATGGTCCGCGTGTGGTGGAACAGCAACATGGACGCGAGGCGTTCGATCGGCCTGCTGATCGCCGCCGTCGGCTGCGCCGTGACCGCGCTCGGGATCGCGGCGTCTCCAGTTTCCTTGGTCGCCGGCGTCAGCTACGCTCCCGCGTTCGCTGCCTTGGTCGGCGGGGTCCTTGGAGCGGCGATGGGTGGATACCTCCGCCACCGCGTGCCCGACCATGAGCGCGCACCGCTGTGGGCGCTCGCCTACGGGGCGTCGGTGGTCGCGATCCTGGTCGCCACGCTCGGGACGGCGGCCGTGATCCGCCCGACTGTGCGCGGCATCGCGGGACTCGTGGATGCCTGGCCCGGCGTCATCGCCGGCGGCTCCCTCATCTACTACGTCGGCGCGTTGCTGTGGGAACGCGATGCCCGGAGGCGTCGCCTCGCGGTGCTGGTGTTCCTCGCGGCCTGGCTCATGGCCGGCGGGCTCGTCGCGAGAATGAGCGGGGACCCATGGGCCTCGATCGGGCCGCTGGTCTTTCTCGTGGGCTTCGGTCTGTTCCTCGTCGCGTTCCTGGTGAGCCTTCCACTCCTCTTTCAGGACGAAGCCAAACCGGCCGCATGATCCTGCCGGGTTCAAGATCGAGGGAGGCCTCCTTGGCCACCTCGACCGCCGCTTCACCGCGGTGCGAGAGGCGCTGTCGCTCGAACCGGATGCTTCCGGCCGCTGAGTCGCCGATCAGACCGAGAGGTCCCGCAGGTATCGGATCTCGAGTACGTCGGCGTCTCCGATCTGCTCCACCCGTCGACCGCCATCGGCGTGCCAGCCGGCGGCCGCGTAGAAGCGGCGCGCCCGCTCGTTCGTCTCGAGCACCCAGAGGGTCGCCTCGCCGAAACCCGCTGATCGTCCGGCATCGATGGCGGCGTTCATGAGGGCACGGCCGACTCCCTGTCCCCACGTCTCGGGAGCGGCGTAGATGGCGAAGAGCTCACCGACGCCGATCGTCGCGTCGTCATCGCGGCTCGGGCCGATCGCCGCAAAGCCCACGAGAGCGCCGCCGGCTTCGGCCACGAGCAGGTGATGGCTCGCCCCGCGCGCCTCCCACCAGCCGACGCCCCACCACCGCGTTCGCCGCTCGACCGAAAGGCCATCGAGTACCTCGTCCGGCAGCTGGCCGCAGTACGCGACCTGCCAGCTCCGGACGTGGACGGCGGCGATCGCCGGCGCATCGTCAACGGTCGCCGGACGGATGCTCACGTCGAGGCCGCTCATCCCGGCCACGATAGGCGGGCCGTCAACGCGAACATGGATCGGAGAGCCCTCAGAACCTTCCGGTGCGGTCGGCGGGCGGCGCCGTGATCAGGAGGTTTGTTGAGGCTAGGGCACGATCGTGAGCCGGAACGTGTAGCTCCCGCTCCATGTCGTCCCGTTGAGGACATCGTCCATGTCCACCGCAACGCCGATCGACCAGCTGCCGGGGGGAGGCGCGGCGATGACGAAGGTATGCGGATCCGGGCCCTGGTGGGCGTCAAGCGTCGTGGCAGCGGTCTGGTCGATCGGCGACTGTCGCCCGTTCGTCGCGGGCCAATACGAGGCTGCGACGCGGTGGATGACGACGTCCGCCGGAGCCGCGAAGGTCAGCGGTTGCCCGACGGCAAGGCGAGGCCCGTCCGGCAGGAAGTAGTCGCTTCCGAAGATCCCCTGGCTGCCGCACCGCCGCCAGCTGAACGAGTCCGCATAGCCGAGGGCGGTGTCCGCACCTTGTCCGAGCGTCACCTGCGGCGGCGATATTTCGGTGCGCCAGGCGGCTGACGACGGACATGGCCGATCGTCGGGAAAGGGACTGACTGCGACCGTGCCGACGCCACCGATCGGGGTCCCTTCCCCTGCGACAGAGAGGCGACCGCTGCCGGGGGGCGGCGAGGCTGACGGTGTCGACGAGCACGCCGCGAGTGACGCTACAAGGCAGCCGACCAACAGCAGGCGTGGCATTTTCGGATCCAGTCTCCCACGAGCAGGAACGCGGACCCTCGAAGGCGCAGCAGCGCCCCTCGGGTCCCCGATCCACTCGCCGTGGATAGCGGTGTGAGGCAGGTACCAACCGTTCCTGGCGCACAAGGTGGCTCAGCTGACGCGGTACTCGACCGTGACCGACACGCTCAGGGTCTGCGGATAGGGCGGCACCTGAACCGTCGGCGACAACGGCTGTCCGGGGCCACTCCCGCTCGCTCCACCCATCATCGGCAGGACGCCATAGGAGGGCGACACCGAGGCGCTCACCGACAGGACCCCGCTGATCCTGAGTCCGGTCGCCGCGGCGATGGCGTCCGCCTGCGCCTTCGCGTCGGCGAGGGCCGCGACGAGGGCGCTCTTCTGCGAGGCGGCGCGGTCCGACCCGTCGGTCGCCATGTCGGCCTGTCCGACCCCGGTCACGACGATCGTGTGGTCAGGAGCGATGCCGGGAGCGCCCCCGAAGAACGGATAGGCGATGGCGCTGCCGGATGATGTGACGGTGGTCCCGCCTCCCGTGACCGCCGGGAGCGCACCCGGTGCCCCGGCCGTGGTGCCGCCAGAAGGCATGATCGGCGCGGCCGACGGTGATATGGCGGCCGTCCTGGCGGGCGCGGTCAGGCCCACCCCGACGAGGAGGCCCGCTGCGAGTCCGAGCGCGATCCCGATACCGAGGATCCGAGGAGTGGATGACATGGCTGCGACTCCTGTGCGGGCAGGTCTCGACGTCTCCGTGCCTGCCGTGGCGAGACGCTCGACGACGCGGGGCGGTTCCCGGCCGGGACCACACGCCCGGCTGTCTCGTTCGAGTCGCTCCCGCCCGTCGCACAACGGGGCAGGCGTGCGTCGTTCTCGACGACAATGGCTCGGTTCGTTCAGGGGGATCGTCGTGCCTCGGTTGATCGTCGCTTCGTTGTTGAGCCTCGTCCTCGCGGGTTGCGGGTCGACACCCGGACCGACCGCGACACCGGTCAGTGCCATCCCGACTGGATCGCCGACCGGCATCCCGACGGCGACCGTCGCCCCGAGCGTGCCACCCGCGACCTCGCCGAGTCCGACGACGGTCGACGTGGTCCCCGGTGCCTTCACGACGCCGACCCCACCTCCAGCCGGCTCGGCATGGACGACGATTCGGTGGCACCGGCTCGCCGCGACCGACTCGCTGGCTCTCGTCCAGTCGGTCCTGCGCTGGCGCGGCGGCTTCATCGCTGTCGGGCGGGACGCATCGTCGACCCCTGTGTGGACCTCGCGAGACGGGACGCACTGGGAGCCGCTGCCCTTCAACACGGCGACGACGTTCTGGCCGGGCCTCCTGGTCGTCGGCGTTGCCGAGGTCCGCACCGGCCTCGTCGCTCTCACCGTGCTCGCCGGACCGAACGACTGCAGCGGTGCCTCCGCCTGCCAGACCTACAGCGCCACGGTGCCGCTCATGTCGTGGACCTCGCCCGACGGGCGGGCGTGGGCGCCCCACACCGGTCCCGACCTCGGTCTGCCGTCCGAGTGGCGAGGCGTCCCCATCCTGGCCGCCGGACCGACGGGGCTGGTGGCCGCGTCGATGGGGTCTGGCGCTCGCGAGGCGACCTCCGTCGACGGCATCCACTGGCGGACCGTGCCTGCCGGAGCGCTGCCGAAGGATGCCGCGGTCCGGGACGTCCGCGGCACGACTACCGGCTTCGTCGCCGTCGCGCAGACCTCGGCGGTCGGGGCGTCGGTGACCGGGAGCGTCGCGCTTCGTTCGACGGACGGCCGGACCTGGTCGAGCACGCCCCTGCTGCCAGTGAAGGCCCCCCGGATCGCCCGCGTGGATCGGCTCCTCCAGGGCGCGAACGGCTTCCTCGCGACGGGCTGGGACTACGGTCTGCCCGGCACGACCCTGTGGTGGTGGTCGGCGGATGGCCGACGCTGGCAGACGGTCAGCGGGTATCCGCCGATCGGCGCCTGCGCCCCGGCGATCTGTCTCGGGACGGAGCCCGCCGGCGATCTCGGGGCCGACGGGACGCGCATGGTCGCGTATCGCGGCGGTTCCCGCCCGGGAGCGTGGACGTCGTCCGACGGTCGTTCATGGACCTGGCTCGCGCCCGCCGGTCCTGCGCTCACGCTCTTCCAGGCGGGCGGCAGCCTCGTCGTCCTGCCCGGCGGGGTGCTCGTCTCGGATGGGAGCAGCACATGGTTCGGCGAGGCGGGGACGCGATAGACGGGCGAGGCGGGACGAACGACGCCCGCATACGCCTCGCACGAA
Organism: Chloroflexota bacterium; assembly: GCA_015478725.1. Lineage (NCBI taxonomy): Bacteria > Bacillati > Chloroflexota > Chloroflexota bacterium. The sequence goes on from JADMIG010000014.1 coordinate 50,123, forward strand.
TGGCTCCTCGTCTACGCCGACACCGGCGAGGTGCGGGTGATCGCCCAGGGCTGAACCTCGATGTACGTCGGCCCCACGCGAGTCCCACCATTCCGATGAACTCGGAACGAAGGTGGAGGTCGTGTGGCGTCGTGGATGTCCGAGCTACCGGACGATCGCCGATGTCAGCATCGCCCGGACCTGCACCTCGGCGAGCGAAAGATCGGGCCCCCGAAGGCAGGCGACCACGACGATGTTCGAGAGCGGGGTCGGCTGTCCGATCGGGACGAGGACGCTGATCGTCTCGTCCGCCCCGATGTCACGACAGGACCCCGGTCGCTCGATCTGCGGTCGCGCCGTGGAGCCGTTCATGGCGATCGGTTCGCCGCTCGTCGGAAGCCGACTGAGCAGCCGCTGCGCGACCCACTCGACGAACACGCCGTCAGGCGAGAGCGAGGTCAGCGAAGTGCAGGTCACCCCCCGGGCGTTCATCGGATTCGGCGACGCGCCGGGCCGCGTGGCGCAGTCGGCACGCAGCGGGTCGGTACTGAGATAGATGAGCGGCCCGCCCACGAGCGGGTCGGGATCGTTCGGTTGCCAGCGACTCCAGCCTACGGGTCGCTCGAAGGAGATCCCGGCGGCGCCATCGCGGACGGTGTTCGGCCCGGGCGGCAGGGTGGGCGACGCCGAGGATGCCGTCGCTCCGGGGACGTCTGGCGGGAGGCTCGGCGGAGCGGCGCATGCGGCGACCAACGCCGTGACGGCAAGGAAGCCGATGAGTCGAGGGCGCCTGTACATCGTCGCTCAGACGCCGATCGTCGCGTACCGGTTGCTCCGTCGCCCGGCCGTGCAACTCGTTGACCGGGGCCCTGGCCGGGATGATGATCGTCGAGACGCCTGATCGCGCGGAGGGACCCAGGTTGGACCAAACGCTCAGAGAGATGGGGCTGTACCTGTACGGTCCGTTCCTGCTCGTCAGCGTCGTGTGGATCGTGTGCGCGGGGTGGGTGGCGTTGACGGCCGGCAAGCGCGGCTACAACCCGTTCGTCTGGTTTCTCATCGGGCTTGTCGTGTCGCCCCTCCTGACGCTGGTGCTGCTGGCGCTCATCACCCCTCGACGCGGCCCGCACGGACCCGGCTGACACGGCGCAGGTCGTCGGGGCGCTCGTCGGACTGGATGGTCGGGCAACGAAGGGGACGGGATGACGGGAGTCGAGATCAAGGCCGTGCTGGACGGGGCGCCCGAGTTCGTTGCCGACGCGGTCGAGCATCTCGCGTTGAGTCTCGGGGAGGCGCATCCGACCGTCGTGGCTGGTCGCCGGATCATGGCCTCCCTTGCCGCCATCCCCGACGGCGCGGTGCTGGTGACGGAGGACACGCTGGCGGCGGCGATCCATCGAGCGTGGCCCCACCGACGGAATACCGCGGCCGGATCGGTCCTGTCCGCAGCGACGATCCTCGCCGCACTGCGGGCGGAGCCGTGATGCCCGTCGGACGGACGACGGACCGCCAGGCTGCGAGGAGGGGTTCGGCAACGGCCGGGCGGAGCTGGCCCCGAGAGCGACCTGCTCGGTGCCGTGCCGGGCGAGACGCTTCGAGGCCAAGGCGTTCGAGAGGGGTCAGGACGAGGATTCCGATGGCGCCTGATCGGGGCGGACCACCGCGAACCCCTCGCGTTCGGCCGCCTGCGCGAGCCGCTCGTCAAGCGTGACGAGCCGAAGGGTCGCCGGGTGGTTCTCGGCGGCCACGATCGCCGCACCGAGCTGGAGGGCGTCGGCGGTACGCAGCGGATGGACGCGAAGCAGTCGGATCGCGGTCTCGCGGACGGCCGTGACCGGCTGGACCTCGCGCCAGGCCCTCACCAGGCCATCGAGACGCCGGAGCCCCCGGGCCATGGACGGCGAGGTCAGGCTGCTCTCCCGTTCGAGACGAGCGAGCGCGGAGACGCACTCCGCCTCCGTCGCCCACCAGGCGACGACCTCGGGGTCGAGCTCGTACTCCCGCGTCACGGCCGCGCTCGACGATTCCGCCACCAGGAGGGGGACGATCGCCGAGCTGTCCCAGAACCTCACCGCCCGGATCGCCGTTCCTGGAGGAGCGTCTGAACCACACTGGTGCCCGGAGCCAGCGGCGGCGCCGGCGTGCGCAGCAGATCGAGGGGTGGCGGGGCGTCGCCGACCCGGATGACGCCAGCCCGTTCGAGGCGACGCAGGCGGCCCGTGGGGTCTGAGGACGCTGCGACCGGCTCCAGCCGGGCGACTGGCACACCGCGGTCGAGGATGAGGATGCTCTCGCCATTCCTGACCCGGTCGATGAGCGCGCTGAGTCCATTCTTGGCTTCGGTGATCGTTGCTGTGTTCATCTGGCTACTCTAGCCATCTCATTCCGGCTCGTAAAGTCAAAAGCGGGCGCGACCGAGGCGTGGCGTGCTCCCCGCCGTGCGTGGCCGGATCCACGTCGCTCGGTTGCGAGCTGCCGGCGACCCGGTGATACTTGAGCGGTGGCTCAAGTGTTGACGATCGACCGATGCGACGTCGCCTCCCTGCACCCTGAGGTCGTCCGGCCCCTGATCGGTCGGCTGCTCTCGTCGGACGCCTCGCACGTGACGGCCTCCTGGTTCGACACCCTCGCCGATCCGACGCGGGTGCGGACCCTCCACGCCCTCGCGCTCACGCCGGAACTCTGTGTCTGCGATCTCGCGCTCCTGCTCGACCTGTCCGTCTCGGCCGTGAGCCACCAGCTGCGACTGCTCCGCGAACGCGGCGTCGTCACCCGCCGCAAGGCGGGTCGGATCGCGTTCTACGCGCTCGCCGACGAACATGTCCGTCACGTTCTCGCGGATGCGCTTGCGCACACGGCCGAGTCGACGAGCGGGACCGCCTGATGCCGGACGTCAACAGCGCCGCGGCGGCCACCCGCGGTCGCCTCCGGGTGGTCTTCGGGCTGACGCTCGCGATCTTCGCGCTGGAGGCCATCGGCGGGATCGCGGCGAACAGCCTCGCCCTGCTCGCCGACGCCGGACACATGCTGACGGACGTCGCCGGGGTCGGGCTCGCCCTTCTGGCGATCTGGATCGGCTCCCGGCCCCCGAACGCAGCGCGGACATTCGGCTATCAGCGGCTCGAGATCCTCGCGGCGGTCGTCAATGCCGTCCTCCTCTTCGGGGTCGGTGGCTTCATCCTGTTCGAGGCGCTGCGCCGGCTGGCCGCGCCGCCGGAGGTGGCGCCCGGGCTCATGATCGCGGTCGCACTCGTCGGCCTGGCCGGCAACGGCGCCTCGCTGTGGCTCCTTCGGGATGCGCAGACCCGGAGCCTCAATGTCCGCGGGGCGTACCTCGAGGTGCTCAGCGACTTCGCGGGTTCCGCGGCGGTCATCGTTGCCGGGGTGGCGATCGTCCTCACCGGGTTCGGGGCGGCCGACGCGATCGCCTCGATGTTCATTGGGATCCTCGTCTTCCCGCGCACGTGGCGGCTCCTCCGCGATGCGGTCGACGTCCTCCTCGAGGCGACGCCCAAGGGTCTCGACATGGCGCTCGTCCGATCGCACATCCTCGAGGCCCCGGGGGTGGCGGACTGCCACGATCTCCACGTCTGGACGATCACCTCGGGGATGAACGTCGTGTCCGCCCACGTGATCGTCGAGCCGGACACGCAGCCCGCCGTCGTACTCGACCACCTGTGCGAGTGCCTGGCCGGCTTCTTCGACATCGAGCACAGCACGTTCCAGATCGAGACCGCCGATCGGCGACGCCTGGAGGAGGTCGGGCACGCGTGAGCGGATCGCACGGCGCGCGCGGTGGTACATGAACGGGAGTCAACGAGCATGATCGATGTCTGCATCGCCGGTGCCACCGGTTGGGCCGGGCGCGCGCTGGTCGCCGGTGTCCTCGCGGCCGATGACCTGACGCTGCGTTCCGCGGTCGCACGCTCGGCCGCCGGCGCGGACCTCGGCAGGGCGTTGGGCGGCGAGGCGCTCGACGTGCCCGTCTTCGGCTCCGTCGACGAGGCACTCGACGGCGTCGACGTGCTGATCGACTAAACCTCGCACACTGCCGTGAAGGCCAACACCCTTGCGGCGATCGAGCGCGGCGTCGCCGTCGTGATCGGCGCCTCCGGTGCGACTGCGGCCGACTACGCGGAGATCGACGCGCCGGCACGGGAGCACGCCGTCGGCGTGATCTCCGCCGGGAACTTCTCGCTCACGGCGGCGATGGCGCAGGCGGCCGCGATGCTCGTGGCTCGATCGTGGACGCATGGCAGAGGTGACGATCAGGGAGCTGCGCAATCGCGGTGGCGAGGTCGTGGACCGTGTGGCGGCCGGAGAGCGCCTGACGGTGACTCGCGATGGACGACCAATGGCGGAGCTCCGACCGTATCGGTCGACGCCGCTGTCGGCCGCCGTCCTCCTGCGTCGATGGCGGCGCCTGCCGATCCTTGACGCCGGGTCGCTTCGCGGTGAGGTCGACGCCGTCATCGATCCGCGTCTGTGACCACGCGTCCCACCGGGCTGCTCGACTCGAGCGTGGTCATCGTGCTGACTCGCCTTCGCGATCCCGGCGGATTGCCCGATGCCCCGGTCATCTCTGCTATCACCCTCGCGGAGCTGTCGGTCGGTCCGCTCGTCGCCACGACCGACACCGAGCGCGCCGCCCGACTCGCACACCTCCAACAGGCCGAGGCCGACTTCGAGCCCCTGCCGTTCGATGCCGATGCCGCCCGTGCCTTCGGCCAGGTCGCCGCATCGCTCCGGCGGGCCGGACGCAAGACGTCGGTCCGTGCCCACGACGCGATGATCGCCGCGATCGCGATCGCCAACGATCTGCCCCTGTACACCTGCAACCCGGACGACTTCATCGGCATCGAAGGCCTGGATGTCGTCACCGTCGCGCTCCCGGATGAACGGCGATCGACGGGATAGCGTCCTCGCCGCCTGTGGCAATGGCGGCAAGGGTGGCGGCTACCAGATGCGATTCCCACGGACGTCGCGGCATGCCGTTCGTGCCAGATGACCCCCAGGCGGGCGCTCGTCACCGACTCCCGACGCGGCGCTGGCAGACCTGAGCGTGGATCGAGCCGGGCCGGCGCGTGGATCCTGTCAGGTGCCCGGGTGAGGGTCACCTGTCACCGACCTGCAGACCAGTGCCCGCCTCATGGCCATGTGCCGGAATCTGGGACGGCCGGGCTCGATCCGATGGGCATCCTCGTCGGACGCCGTGTCCGGCAATCACGTCGTGACCTTCGCTGGCGTCAACCGCGCCTATAGTTGCCCCCCGAACCTCGCCGGCTCGGCGATCGACCTCGGGGTCAGGCCATGTCCTCGCAATCGGGAGGCATCGCACGACGTGGACCGCGGAGCTGCAAACCGCGGACCTCGACGATCGGCGGAGCCCGTCCTCGATCCACCGCAGCTCGGGCAGGCCGTGCAGACCCTCGGCCGCGGGGCAGGACGGCAGCGAGCGGTGTAGGCGGCTGGCGGTCGTCAGTGCCGGACGGCGATCCCGAACCATCGAGCGAAGGGAGGTCCGTCCGCCGTCTCGCCGTCGAGCTCGACCACGTACTGTCCGGGCGGCCAGGCGGTCGATCCGTCCGCGCCAGGCAGCGCCGTGTAGAGGCCGGCGAGTCCGGGTGGGATGCCCGACGGCGTGATATCGACGACGCCGATCACCCCGGGCCTGCCCACTGCGGATGACCTCCAGACGGAGGCCGAGAGGTTCGCCGGTGGGCGATCCGGATCCACGCTCGATGCGGGAGTGACGGCCGCGCCGGCTTCGGCAGCACCGCCGGTCGACGCCGTCGGGACGCTCGCGCTCGGCATGATGACGCTGACTCGGCGATCGTCGGGCGGCCAGGGCTTGACGAGCGCCACGAGGACTGTGACGACGAGGACGATGACGAGGCCACGCGGGTCGGGCCCGCCTTGCGGACCACGGACTGCGACGACCTCGACCCCCCCCGCCGCTCGTCCACTCCGGCCACCTCCCGCCGGCCCGGGTCCCTACGACCGCTCGCGCTCGATCCGATGGCGGGTCGTCACCTCGACGCGACTTCGCTCGCCATGCGCCGGATGCTCGACGAGGGCGATGAGCCGGCTCGCCATGAAGCGGCCCGTGCGTACCGGCTGGCCCGTCCGGGTCACCTCGCGGACCTCGACGACGCCGCGGCTCGTCACGACCTCGATCCGCCGACCCGCTCGCGTCGCGACGATGTCGAACGTCTGCACGCCCTGACCGGTATCCACCACGGCTTCGACGCGGTCGCCCTTCATGGCCCGAACCATACGCCCTGCCGTCAGGCGCCCGGCTAAAGGTACCGCAGGCCCACGTCACCTTCGGGTGCGAAAGGAGCGCAACATGGCATGGCAGAGACCCACGGATTCCTGGGGTCGGCGACGGTCGGCACCAAAGGCCAGATCGTGATCCCGGCGGAGGCCCGCTCGTCGATGGGCGTCAAGCGGGCGCGTATCCTCCGGGCGGGGTCAGGTCGCCGGGAGCGAGCCGCGTCAGCAGTCGAACGCAAACCAGCACAACTCGTTGCGCAGCCGCTGGTCGTCGAGCACAAGTTCTCGGATCTCGTGGGGGAGTTGGGCGCGCTGCCACTGGCACTCCAAGCGGCCAGCCGCCTCGCGCTCGTCATCAGCCGCTGCCGCCCGCGTCGCCCTGATCGCGTAGGCCGCGGCGCCGAGCTCGTGAGCCGCCACATGGCCCACCGCGGCGGCCTGGCCGGCAGCGTAGGCGGCATGCCGTGCTGCCCCACCCAGGTCTCTGGCAGCAGCGTTTGCATGGCCGGCCGCCGTGCGGGCCTCTGCCCACGTGATCCCACCCCGCGCCCAGGCCCGCCCGAGGTCGATCGCCCGACGTGGACGGTCGTCCTTCGGCCGTGCCTGCTCGAAGTGGTGCAGCACATGCTCCGCGCAATCAGCCGCCCACCTCGCGAGAAGACGATGATCGTCGTCCTGGAGGATCCCACCGCGACGCACGGGTGATGAACCGCGGATCCCGGATCTTGGGGAGGATCACCAGTTTGCCCATCTCGCTCTTGTGGCCGCCAAGGGTAGCGGCCTCCGACGAAGCTGCCTCCCTATGGTCGGTCGGTCACCCTTCCTCGGGCAAGCGTGATAACGGAAGGTACTGGCAGCTCACCGGGCGTGAGCGATGGATGCCCAAGTACCTTCCCGCGAAAGTCAGCGAACGCGGCGGACGTCTCGGCGAGGCATACTCGTCGTCGGTCCTGAGAGGCCGGCGTCCAAGCCAAGGCCCTCCATACGTCCGCGTAGGAGACTCGACGTGCCGAAGATCATCGTCACCGCTGCCGTCAAGGATGTCGACGCGTGGCTGAAGTTCAAGGCGGACATGACCGCCGCGCTGTCGGCGGTCGCGTCGGACGGATCCAGCTACGTTGCGATGGATGGCAGCAACCAAGTCGCGAGCACCTGGGACGTCCCCGACATGGAGGCCTTCCAGGCAGCGCAGCGTTCGTTCTCGCCGGAATTGGCGGCGGCGGCGGAACGAGCTGGGATGATCCCACCGATGATGATCTACATCAAGAAGTAGCTCGGTCGCTGGTTGTCGCGGGAGACCTGGCTGGAAGGGTCGGGGAGGCACGATCCCACCACGGTGCTGGCGAGGGATCGGCAGCGGCATGGTTGTCGAGTTTGGTCGGGGCGAGAGGAGTAGGGCCGACACTTACCAACAGTTCCGGTACATCGTCTGGATCGACGGAGGCGCCGCGCCGCTCCGGCTGGTAGCGTCGGCATGATGGCCTCGGCACGGTCCCCACAAGGCGGTGTCCCGGCCCTCCGTGGCGCAATGGATAGCCGCCCTCCTTCGCACCCGAGCAGCGAGGAGGAGGCGGCGCGTGTGATGTAGTGCCGCGCCGCCCGCGACGAGCACCCTCGGGTCCGTCCGCACGGCATCCACGCACCGTTCTGCCGGTGGCTCATCCCCGCCGGCTCCTTGGCTGGCCCTACGTGCTCAGTGGGCCGGTGAACAGGAGGACCGAGCACCATGCGCTATGGCCCAGCCGACATCGCGGCGGTCCACCCTCCGATGGTTGCCGGCCACGTCCGGGCGACGGACTCGCGCACGACGGCGCTCGTCGACGGTGGGTTCGGCAACCCGGTCGGCGGGCGGCCAGGCCACTCCACGCGGAATACACTTTCGCGCCCGCTGGCTTACCGCGGTCTCAGGCCCTCTCACGCGTCCGCAGGTTTCGCCTTTTTTGTGACACGCGAGGAGGCCGGCTGATGGGCGCCCGTGGTCCGGCCCCCAAGCCGCTCGCTCTCAAGATCCTCAACGGCTCGGCCGCCCACGACCCGCAACGGATGCCCAGGAACCCGGCCCAGCCGGCGCAGGTCGCGCCGGAGCTGCCGCCCGACCTCTCGCCGCGGGCCCGCGACCTGTGGCACGAGACGCTCGCCCAGCAGGCGCCGGGGGTCATCCTCGCCGCCCACGGCCCGTCCCTCCGCGCCTACGTCGAGGCGGTCGCCCGCTATGAGGAAGCGGCGGTGCTCCTGGCGGGGAGCGGCCCGCTCGTCCGTGCCGACGGTCGTGGCGCCCGTCGGGGCGAACTCGTCAAGAACCCGCTCGTGTCGATTGTCCGGGGCGAGGCCGACCTCATCCGGGTCTTCGCCCGGGAGCTTGGCCTCACGCCGTCGTCGGTCTCGGCGTTCAGCAACGTCCGGCCAGCGGTCCCGGAGGACGATCCGATGCTTCGGCTCCTCACCCCGATCCGGTCGAAGCGGAGGGCGTGATGAGCACGACGAACTACACCCGCCAACAGTGCGACGTCTGCGGGCGCGAGCAGGACTTCCCCCAGGGCAAGAGCGGATATGGCGCCCTGACGATGGAGGTCCGTGGCCCTCGTCTCCAACCCAAGGTGGATGAGTACGCCGATCTCTGCTCGCTCGCCTGCGCCGAGAAATGGATGGCGGCGGTGGTCAAGAAGGTCACCGCCAAGCTCGCTCCGCCATCGCCGCCTCCGATCGTGGTGGCCCCCAAGGGCTACGCGAAGGCAGAGCGGGCGTGAACCGGATCGGGGCACCTTCGCCCACAGCCGCCACGGTTGGCCCACGTGCCGCGATGAGCGCGCCACTGGCCACGGGCGCCACCCCACGAAGAAGGGCCCCAGGCGCGCGCCCGGGGCCCGAGGGTCGGCGATGGGGTGATCTACGCGATGCTGGCCTCGCGGTCGAGCCGCGCCAGGTCGCGGTCGAGCCGCGCCAGGTGGCGGAGCTCGTCGCGCTCGTCGGTGAGGCGGGCGAGCTCGTGGACCGTGGCCGTGTTGAGGCGGCCCCATCCGTCTCGGCGGCGGCGGCGGATCGCCTCGTCGAGGTCGTCCGCGATCTCGTCGAAGGGGTGTCGCGCGGTCATCGCTCAGCCCGCCTCCTCGACGGTGAGGGGTTCAGACATCGCCAGCAGCAGTCCGGAGGCCCTCGCGACGTCCGCGTCCTCGAGGATCTGCTGACCGGCCTCGGTCCCGGCACCGCCCGCGGCGGCGAGCTCGGCCTCGATCTTCGCCCGCCGACGCGTCACGGCGGGGGACTCGGCGACGGTCCGGATCGGCTCCGGCTTCTTGGCCTTCTTTGCTCCGTGGACGACCGGCGGGGTGCCGGTGCCGACCGGCAGCGCCGTGCCGGCGGCCTTGCTCGCGATCGACGCCTTCCGGAGCGCCCGGGTGTACTCCGTCCAGTGGGGCCGACACATGGTCCCGAGGCCGTCCTTCCGGCTGGGCTGGACCGGGAAGTCCTCGATCGGCGCCTCGTGGGCCTCGATCCCGAAGGTCTTCGAGCCGATGCACGTGCGCACGACCGTGATGGTCGGGTTCGTCTCGGTCGTCATGATCTACTCCTTCTCGATCGGGTTATCGGGGGCGTACTCGCCCTCGGCGAAGAGGCGGTCGGAGATGATCTGCAGCTCGTGGCGGGTCAGGGCCATGTCTCCGACGTGGCCCCAGTGCAGGTCGTCGCCCGCCGGTGCGTCGTCGTGGTTCTCGAGCGCCTCGGTGATGCGGGCGAGCAGGGCGAGCGCGTCGGCCCGGAGCGCCATGTAGGCGTCAAGAGCGGTGCTGCCTCTGGTGCTCGTGATGTCGGTTCTCCCTTCCGTGGTGCCCGCCGATCTGGCGGGTGCATGACCATCACTCACTCGTGCGGTGCACGAAGTCAAGGCGAAAGATCGGCGGTCGCCGCATGAGCGCGAAGGCCGCTCCCGTCGCGCCGCCGGCCTGGCGGAACCGCATCGTCGGCTCCGGCGAGGTCGCCCCCGACCAGCTCCTCGCCAACCCCGCGAACTGGCGCGTCCATCCCGCCGCCCAGCGGAACGCCCTCCGCGGCTCGCTGTCCGAGGTCGGCTGGGTGGCGCAGGTCATGGTCAACCAGCGGACGGGATACGTCGTCGACGGCCACGCCCGCATCGAGGAGGCCCTCTCTCGCGGCGAGACCTCCGTGCCGGTCCTGTACGTCGATCTCTCGCCCGAGGAGGAGGCGCTCGTCCTCGCGACCCTCGACCCGATCGGGGCGATGGCCGAGCAGTCCACCGAGCGGCTCGAAGCCCTCCTCGCGGACATCACGGTGGACGACGCCGGGCTGGAGGCGCTCCTCGCGAGCATGCGGCCGCCGCGGGCGGGGCTCGTCGATCCCGACGACGTGCCGGACGTGCCGGAGGAGTCGTTCGTCCGACCGGGCGAGCTCTGGGCGCTCGGCGACCACCGCCTGTTGTGCGGCGACGCCACCAACGCCGAGGACGTCGCACGCCTCCTCGACGGGGCGACCCCGACCCTCCTCGCCACCGACCCGCCGTATGGCGTGTCGCTCGACCAGACCTGGCGGGATGGCGTGTACAACGGCCCGCAGAAGCGCGTCCGCGGCTGGGACGTCACGCAGGGCGCCGAGCGGCCGTACATGGTGGTCGGCCGCAAGATGCGCGGCGACGGCAAGGCGGGCGCGCGCACCGCCGGCCATCGCAACATCACGATCAGCGGCGATGTCCGCGCCGACTGGTCCGCGGCGTTCGCCCTCGTGCCCTCCCTCCAGGTCGGCTACATCTGGTACGCGTCCGCCCACACCCTCGAGGTGCTGGCGGGTCTCCTCGACATCGGCTTCGAGCTCGTCGCCCAGATCATCTGGGACAAGGGGCTCTTCTCGATCGGCCGCTCGTGGTACCACTGGGCGCACGAGCCGTGCTTCGTCGTCCGTCGGCCGGGCCTCCCCAACCTCTTCATCGGCGAGCGGAACCAGGCCACGATCTGGCGCGCACCCAGCCCGAAGCGGCTCGGCTCAGGGAGCACCGAGGAGAAGCAGGATCACCCGGCGCAAAAGCCAGTCGTCCTGTCGGAGACGCCGATCCGCAACCACCTCGCGCCCGGTGGGCTCGTGTACGACCCCTTCCTCGGCAGCGGCACGACGCTCATCGCCGCCGAGCGACTCGGCCGACGCTGCTACGGACTCGAGGTCGAGCCGCGCTACTGTCAGGTCATCATCGAGCGCTGGCAGAATTTCACCGGCCGGCCGGCGGAGAAGATCGATGGCTGAGCGCCGACACGATGGGTGGATATTCGGCGCCAAGTTCGGCGCCAGATCCCCACGGTCCTCGACCATACGTCCGTCGGCTATCTTTCATGTCGTCCGGCAGCCCAGCGCTCGATTCGAGCCGGGTCGACCGGGCCGGTGGAGAAGCCAAAGGCATGACGCGTTGGCGAAAGCCTCACATCTACAGCGTTCACGCATGGCCGGCGCCGACTGCGGGCACAGCGAGCGACACGCGCCGGGTCGAGCTCCTCGGCTACGCGAAACTCAACTCGTCAGGCGGCCCTGCTTGCGTCGCGAACGAGTACGTGTGCGGGCGGTTGGGGGAGCTAATCGGCCTTCCCGTGCCGCCCGGCGCAGTCATCAAGGGACCTCCGGGCGTCGCACCGGCATGGGTCACCCTGAGCTTCTCCGACGTGCCGCTGCCGCCCATTGATCCCGCAGAGGTCGCCCGCCGTGTCCCAGCGCTAGCCGCTGAGGTCGTGGTCTTCGACGTGCTGATTGCGAATGAGGATCGGCACCCGCGCAATCTCGCGTTCTTCTCCGCTGACCGCCGGCTTGAAGTGTTCGACCATAGCCATGCCCTTCTGGGAGCAGGCGCGGGCGCTGGGATCGGGCGACTTGACCGTGTCCGCGATGCCTTCGTCGTCGACGGAGCTAGTGGAGGAAACACTCACTGCCTCCTCGACCGCCTCACCGACGCGATGGCCGTGAAGCGCGCCGTCGAGCTCGCCCAGCGCGAGGTCCGCGATCTAGCCGTCCGGCGTGTGTGCGGGGAGGCAGAGCGGCTCGGGATCGGACTAGCCAAAGGAGATGGTGCCATGCTTGCAGACCACATCATCTCGCGGCGCCAGCGACTCGACCAGATCATCCGCAGCAACCTGACGGCGTTTCGCGCGATTCCGGTGGCAGACTGGGGCCTGATATGACGACCGAGATCTACCTGGCCAAGTACGTTCCTGATCCTGCTCGCTGGGAACCGCGCAACATCGGAGTCATCGTCCGCGCCGACGGCTCGGTGGGGTGCCGCTTCTTGGGGGAGAAGACGAGCGGCGCCATTGACGGGCGATCGATTCGCCATTCGGTGGGCGCGCCGGTGGACGTCTATCGCGAGTGGGTTCGCTTCTGGCGGCGTTCGATTGTTGAGGAAAGACAAGACCCAGCCTCACTGCGGGCACGTCCAGAGGCCACGTTCTTCGTGCAAGCGGCGGGAGAAGTGTGGCTCGATGACCGCCCCGATGCTTCTATCGAGGGCCTCGTCGGCGAGTACTTCCGTCGGCTGGTTGCAGATGAGGAACCGCCGGGTGCCCTCGAGTTGAAGGTCGAGGTGGAGCGGCTGCTCGCCGAGACTGGAATGTTGGCGCGCGCCGGTTTCAAACGGGATGTCGTCATCGAGTCGTCCGGGAACGTAGCCCGCCATCGCGAGCGTCTCAGGTTTCCCTATGCATTCGAGAACGGACATCGGCTGGTGGGGCACCGCGTTCCACTCGGCATCGAGACGCTGGTGCACGATGCGCTCTACCGGTACCTGAATCTGCCGCAGGACGTCCGCGCGATCTCATTCGTGCACGGGTTCGATGAAGTGGTCGGGTCGCCCGCCGCCGCCAATCTTGCGGCGCTGTCGACCGTCATCGACGTGGCGACACCTGCGGCAGCTGCTGAACTCGACAGACTGGTCCCGGCGTAACCGGCTCGCTCCGTCGGTGCGTGTCTGCGCTGAGTGTCGGCCCGCCATCTGGGGCTTCGCCGACGCCGTTCCCGGACGCGGCATGGCCGTCCGGTGACCCTCCGCGCCAAGCTCCCATCCCGAGCGGTTCACCGCGATGATCGGCAAGATGACCGCGATCGACCGCTCCGATGGTCAACGAACCGCCACCGCGGTCAGCGGCGCGTTCCAGAAGGTGGGTGGCGACCGATGAGCCTGCGCTTCCGGCGGAGCATCCGGATCGCCCCGGGGATCAGGATCAACCTCACGAAGACCGGGCTCGGCCTCACGGTCGGCCCGCGCGGCGCCCACTACAGCGTCCACTCCTCGGGTCGCCGGACCCGCTCGGCCGGCCTGCCCGGCACGGGGCTGTACTACCAGTCGCGGAGCGGTGGCGGAGTCCGTCGAGCGACGAGTGCCCGAGCGCGGATGGTCCAGGCTCCCACGCTGCCGCGACCGCGCACCGTGGCCGAGACGATCCCCCATCCTGGCCTCTTCGCCTCGGCTGCCGAGAAGGCGTACCACGCTGGGCTCCTCGCCCATCTCGGCGGCGACGAGGCGAGCACCGTCACCCGCTTCGAGGAGGTCCTCGCGGCCGACCCGACGATCACCTCGGCGCACATCTTCGCGGGCTTCGCGGCAACCGCCCTCGGCGACGTCCCTCGGGCGATCGCCCACCTCGAGGCGGTGGTCGGGGGCGCCCATCCGCTGCCGGATCGGTTCGAGACGAAGTACCTCACCGGCGCCGGTGTCGCGCCGTCGCTCGCCGTCCGGATCACCCACGCCGTCTCGGCCCATGTCCCGTTCTCCGAGCTCGGCGCGGCGCTCGGCCTCGCCGAGCTCTACCAGGGCGCCGGCAGGCTCAGTGAGGCGATCGGCATCGTGGCCCAGATCCACACCGCGGTGCCCGACCCGATCGTCCGGCTCTCGCTCTGCGATCTCCTCTTCGCCGAGGCGGACTACGGCGGAGTCGTCGAGACCGCGACCGGCGTCGTCAATGGCTCGGACATCGAGCTCGAGACCCTTCATCTGCGGGCCGTCGCGTTCGCCGCGCTCGGCGACGACACGGCGGCGATGGACGCCTTCCGCGCCGCCCTCGCGAAGACTGCCGGGCGAGATCCGGGTCTCCTCACCGCGATCCGCTACGACCGAGCGCTCGCCTACGAGAAACTTGGCCAGCACGCCCGGGCCAAGGCCGACCTCGAGCGCGTGTACGCCGCCGATCCGGGCTTCGAGGACGTGCAGGCGCGCCTCGCGGCGATGGCGGGCCCCGCGTCGGCGTAGCCGCCCGCGCTCCAGCGCCACGAACCCATCGTGTCCCGGCCCGAAGGGCATCGTCGAGCCCTGGAGGCTATGCGGCGACCGCTGTGGGACGCATGACCGCGCGGTCGTAGACGACGACGCGCCAGAAGAGCGTCCGGGCCTCGGCGTGCGGCTGGAGGCCGTGGCCCGCGACGAGCGCATCGATATGCCCGTTCGGATGGGCGCGCGCCCGGTATGCCATCCGTCGAAGCCAGAACCCGACGTTCATCACCCGCAGGGCCGTTCGGATGAACCACCGATCGCGCGGCAGGACGAGGCCATAGAGGGAGTTCGCCTTGGCCGCCGAGAGACCGACGAGTGCGTCCGCGTCGGCGTAGCAGCAGACCACCCGATCGAGGGTCACGATGTCGGCGGTGCCGATCTCCGCGGCGCGTTCGACGAAGTCGCCGTCGACGAACTCGATCCGATCGAGAAGGTTCGCCGCCCGGGCCACCTCGCGGGCGACCCGGAGATAGGCCGGCGCCGCGTCGACGATGACGGCGTGGCCCGCTCCAGCCGCGAGGAGTTCTCGATCGATGATCCCGATCCCGCCCCCGATGTCGAGGATCGTCGCCCCGCCGACCCGGTTCCGCCCGAGCAGGTCGAGGAGGAGGCGGGTCGTCCTATCGGGCCCCTGCCGACGATACCGATCGCGGTCCCGCTCGGCGATCCGCCGGTCGAACTTCGCCGCGAGGCCGTTACAGCCGCAGGCATCCATGGCCAGAGCGTAGACGACGGACGAGGCTCGCGGAAGCCCAATGATCAACCAACTCGATGACCAGCTCGTGGGCGTGCCGCCCTCGTCGGCCGATACGTCTACTGGCGCCGCCGCGGACGAGTGGCCGGCCCACGTTCCTGGACGACCGGCAGGACAGGTAGCTGGGACCGTCGGTCTTCGGGTGACTCGGGCCTGGGCGCGGCGAGGTCGCGCGTGGCGCGGTCACGGTGTCCGAACAGCTCCAGCCACGCGTCATCGATCAGAGGATCGACCGCAGCGGGTAAATGGCGCAGCCAGCCATTGATCGGCATGCGGCCCAGTGTGGCCCCATCACCGCCGCGGCGCTCATCCTGGCGACCTCGCCCGCACGGGGGTGAGCGTGCTGTCGCGCTACGCGGCAGGCCACTGACGTAGGTGTCCCAGCCCCACGATCGGAGCATGTGTCGGGCGCTCACCCTGAAGGTCACCCTCGGCGATCACGTCGTTGCGAATCCGATCGCGAGGACCACCACCGCCGCGAGGGCCGCGACTCCCGACTGTCCCGTCAGCCGGCCAGCGCCGGGATCGCGGACTGCGGATCGCCACGCCAGGAGCGCGAGCGATCCAGCCCCAAGGAGCGGGAGGCCGATCGAGAACGCGGCGAGGAAGCCGAGTGGCAGGAGACCACCGGCGCAGGCTGCTGCCATCGTCGCGCGCCTCGCCGGGGCTTCGGTGAAAGCCGCCACGCCACTGAGGATCGCGAGCCCGACAAGGACCGCGAGGACGAACCCGACTCGAGGCGCGAACGCGGCGAGCGATCCCTGCTCGCCGAGCAGAGCGACATATCCGCCTGTGGTCGCTGCCACCAGGACACACGCGACCCCAAGCGTCCGACTCTTCACCCGACGCCAGCGCGTCCCGTTCATAGCGACAACATACGGCAGGTGGCACCGGGCGCTTCGCCGGGCATCGGACGATGGGAGGCAGAGGGCCACCATCGAAGCGACCAGCGTGGCAACGGTGACACCCGACCGCGACGACCTCGAGCCATCCGGCGATCGAGACCAAGGTCAACGTCTGACGCTATGGCAACGTCGTGTGCCCTCCGTGCGGCCCGCCCAGGGTGCACGGCCGTTCACGACGGTCCTGCGAATGATCCCAACGAGACCGACCGACGTGACCTGCCGACCGGCTACGGCAGGGGCGTCCCGCAGGCGTCGAACCAGGTGAGGGCGCCGCTCACCATGGCGAAGTGGAAGGTGACGGGTGTCGTCTCGCCCTTGAACGTGCGGTCGATGTGGGCCGTGTAGACGTCGGCGACCTGCACCGAGCGTCCGGAGGCGACCCAGGTCCACGTCGCCGGACCACTGCTGGCGCGGAGCACGTTCACCTCCGCCGGATCGAGCTGGCGATGAATGGCCTGCAGGCAGGCCGGCACCCCGTAGCGCGCGATGACGATGGGATTGAGCCGGTCCATGAGGAAGGCGCTGTCGTTGGTCTGGAACGCAGCCGTCCAGCGGGCGAGAAACGCCGCGACCGTCTCGCCCGGCGTGGTCGTCGGCGCAGGGACTGGCGTGAGCGGAGCGCTGGAGGACGAGGGGCTCGACGCGGTCGGCGCGAACGAGCTGCTCGCGGGAGTGACCGCCGCGGCCGTCGCCGTCGCCGTGGCCACGGCGGTCGCCGTCGTGCTGCCATTGCCGCCAGTCGTGATGAGGCCGATTCCACCGACGAGGATCGCCGCTGCGCCGAGCGCCATGAGGGTCCGCCCCGCCACTCGTCGATCGATGCTCAACCTGGGCCTCTCACGGCTGCTGTCAGAGAACCGATGCGGAGAGGGGCGGTTCCCGTGGAGGAAGGTTCTCCCGCGTTTCTTCGATGAACGCCCTTGACGTCGGCGACCTCGGGCGTGACGGTCCGAGACTCTCTTCTCACTCGCCCGCCGGCCCAGACTCCCAGACCGAGGGTGTCAGTCCCTCGCCGGTCTTGCTGTCGATCCACTGGCCCTTGTCTTCATCCCAGTGGCCGTTCTGGCCGGTCTCGGGGTTGAACGCCCGCCGGTGGTCGGCGGGGTCTCGCTCCCAGCCCTTGTGGAGACGCGCCAGTCGGCACCACGCGCAATCCTCGATACAGGCCTTGTTGAGCCGCTTCTCGCCCGCCGGGCCAGACTCCCAGACTGAGGGTGTCAGTCCCTCGCCGGTCTTGCTGTCGATCCACTGGCCCTTGTCTTCAT
>JADMIG010000015.1 GCA_015478725.1 Chloroflexota bacterium
CCGACTTCAGCCGCGCCACCTTCGGCCTCACCTCGATCCGCCTCGACCGCTGGGGTGGCTTCGTCTTCCTCTCGTTCACCGCTGAGGGTCCGTCGCTCGGCGATCAGCTCGGCGACCTCGTCGATCACTTCGCCCGGTTCGACGTCGCCGGCCTGCGGGTCGCGAAGTCGGCGTCGTACGACGTGGACGCGAACTGGAAGTTCGTCGCCGAGAACTACAGCGAGTGCTACCACTGCCCGGGCCTCCATCCCCAGCTCAATCGCCTCACCCCGTACGACCTGGGAGCGGACTTCGACCCGAACGGCGAGTGGCAGGGCGGCTGGATGCAGCTCGTCGACAGTGCCGAGACGATGGCCCTCCACGGCGGCGGCCGGAACGGACGGCCGGCCATGGCCGGCGCCACGGCGGACGACGAGCGGCGGATCACCTACTACCTGGTCTGGCCCAACGTCTTCCTGTCCATCCACCCGGACTACCTGCTCGTCCATCGGCTCACGCCGATGGGTCCCGGCAGGACCCGCATCGACTGCGACTGGCTGTTCGAGCCGGCGACGATGGCGCGGCCCGATTTCGACCCGACCGATGCGATCGAGTTCTGGGACCTGACGAACCGCCAGGATTGGCACGTCTGCGAGCTCCAGCAGCGGGGCACCGGCTCGCGCTCGTGGACGGCCGGTCGCTACTCGAGCGAGGAACCGTCGGTCCACGCGTTCGACCTGATGGTCATCGACCGCCATGCGGGCGACGGCATCGTCTCGAGTCGCACGGTGGGCGAGCGCTCCGGCGCTCCGATCCAGCTCGAACGCGAGGACGCGCCGAAGGTGGCGGCGGGCAGGCGGCGCGTCGCGGGCCACGCGGCGGCGCGGGTCTGAACCGTTCCTGGGGGCCGGCCCCGCCGATGGTTCAGACGAGGCGTCGCGGGATCGTCTCGCTCCAGGTCCGCTGGAAGAACGACGCCCCGTCGAGGTCCACGTCGAGCTCGACCCGCATCGCGAAATCGGTCGCCGTCGACGTCGTCAGCCCGTCCGCACGGACGTCGATCCGGCAGCCGTCCTGGCGGAGCCGGTAGATCACCTCGGTCCGCATCGTGGCCCGTGCCGGATCGGCGTCGGAGGCGGTCATCTCGAGCAGTTCCGACGAGTAGATCGCGCTGCCGTCCGGCAGGGTCGTCTCCGCACCGCTCGAGGTCGTCACCGTGATGGTGCCGGCGAGCACGTCGTCGACGATCCGCCACATGGGCGGGTCCTCGCGATCCACGGTGGCGATCGCGGGCAGTCCGGCCGGCGTCGTCTTCAGCGCCGGTGTCGCGAGGGAGCCATCGCCGGGCGGGATCGTCGGGAGGACGAGGCGTGAGGCGTCGAGGTGGATGCCGAGCTCGCCCGGGAACGGCGACGGCCAGATGACCGGCCAGTAGCTCGAGGCGACCGAGAGGCGGATCCGGTGACCCGGCGCGAACCGGTAGCCCGCCGCCCGGAGCCGGACGTGGACCTCACAGGCGCGGCCCGGCTCGAGAGGCTCGGGGGCCTCATGGGAGCCGCGGTGGGTGAGGTTGAGGATGCCGGCCGTGACCTGCGCGGCGGTCCCATCCGGCGCGACGTCAGCCAGCCGGACGACCACGGTCGCGATCGCCATGGACGCCTCCACCGTGAGCACCGCGACCGGCATCCCGAGGATGACGAGTGGCTCCGCCAGCGGCGCGCCGGTGTACGTCGGGACGAGACCGTCGTTGGACCGCAGGTCGCGACCGAGGCCGTTCGGCAGACCACCCGCGCCCCACGACAGGGCCGCGCCCGTGCCGGTCGTCGCCCGGTGCGGAAAGCGGTCGACAGCCGGTTCCGTCGGGGGCGCCGTCGGGGGCGCTGCCGCCGCGAGCCGGCCGCTGAGGGGCTGCCCTCCGCGAGCCAGCCAGAGCGTCACATCGGTCGCACCCGGCGGCGGGAACGATGGCTCGCTCCGCCAGGCGCCCGGCCAGGTCTCCGGGAAGGGCTCGGGCCGGGCGAAGTCGCGGACGAAGCAGGTCAGCGCCGGCTCGGCCTCCCAGCCGTTGTCGATCTCCTTCAGCCAGCGGTCGAAGAAGCGGACGAACTCGTGGAGCCAGTCCAGGTTCGGGCCCGGGTACGCGTCGTCCGGGAACGAATGGACCCAGTTCCCGACGAGCGCCCGCATCGGCGCGCTGACGCAGCGCTCGAGCATCCGCAGCGCGGGATCGACGTAGCCGTCCATCCAGCCGGCGATGAGGAACGTCGGGATCGAGAGCGCGCTCCAGTCCGGGGCGAGCGAGCCCTGCCGCCAGTACGGCCCGTCGTGCTGCTGGCGGAGCCATTCGAACGACCAGACCGGCGTCCCTGCGAGGCGCTCCCGCCATTCGTCGAGCCAGCCGTCACCGCGGAAGCCCGGTCTTGCCGGGAGTGCGTTGCTGCCGACCATGCTCACCGCGTACTGGCTCAGCTCGCTGGCCGTGACGCAGCCGCCCACGTAGTGGACGTCGTCCGTGTAGCGGTCGTCGGTCGCATACATCGGGACGATCGCCCGGAGGTGCGGCGGGCGGAGCTTCGCAACCTGGATCGCCGTGAAGCCGCCATAGCTGATGCCCCACATGCCGACGTTCCCGGTGCACCAGGGCTGGGCCGCCAGCCACTCCACGGCGTCGTAACCGTCGAGAGTCTCCTCCGCCGTGTACTCGTCGCGGGCGATGCCCGGGCTGCTGCCGGTCCCCCGGACGTCGAGCCGGCAGAGCGCGTAGCCGCGCGCCGCCAGCCATCCGCCGCGCGCCTCGTCGTCCGCCCACCGCCAGTCGTCCTTGCGGTAGGGGATCATCTCGAGGATCGCCGGGAAGCGCTCGTCCGGGGCGTCGGGACGGGGGACCGGCAACCACAGACTGGCGCTCAGCAGCAGGCCGTCCCTGACGGGGATCCCGACCTCCCGCCGCGGCTCGGCGGCATGGTGGGGCTGGGACGCGGGGCGCGGGTCCGGGTCGCGGGCGGAGGCCATGGCTGGCTGATCAGGGGACGATGGCGAATGCGGCTCGGGCGACCCGCACGGTGGCGTCGTCGAGCAGGTAGGCCACCTCGTACGCACCCGGCGGCAGCGGCCAGCGCCCACCGGCAGGGGACTGGTCGACGACGGCTGACGACGCGCCTAGGCGCACGGTGCCGGCGACTCGCGCGCCGGTGTGGGCCCAGATGAGATGGGCATCGGCGAGGTCCTCGGCGGGAGCGCGGAAGACCGCGATCCAGTCCCAGCGGTTGCCGGGTCCGCCGGTCCAGCCGACCTCGATCTCCTCGCCGACCCGGTAGGACGGCTGGGTCACGCGAAGGTGGACGGGGTCGCCCGGGTCGCCCGGGTCGCGGATCTCCGTCGTTGCGAGTCGCCGGTCGACCGCCACGAGGACCGGCATCGGCGCGGGCGAGACCTGGAATGTGGAGACCACCGCGCGGTGGTCCGACGGCCACGGCTCGACGCCAATCGCCACGTCGGGGCGCCCCACCTCGCCGACGATCCGGCTGTCAATCGTCGTGGACGGCCCCGCAGCGTAGATGACATCGATACGGTCCTCGGGTTCGCCATGACCCGGGCCATGGCCGTCGATGGCCGGTCGCGCCGCCCACCACGTGAGCCCGGGTTCGACGACCGGATCCGGATGGATGTCGCGCCACGTGTCGCGGAATCCCGCGTCCTCGATCGCCCGGCTCACCGGCCACTCGATGGGGGCACGGAGGTGCGTCCGCAGGCCGACCGACGCCGCGGTCCAGTCCAGGTGCGACGGCGCGTTGAAGTCGCCCGCAAGGAACACCGGGATCCCGGCCGCGGCCAGGCGGGGCAGCACGGCGAGGTGCCGCTCGAGCACCGGCAGGCGGATGCGGCGTTCGAGGATGACCACCTCCGCCGGACTGCCGCCCGCTGCTGCGAGATGCGGGCCGTACGGTTCGGCTGGCAGGTGGACGTTCGCGACCGCGACGATCCGCCCGGGCCGGATCTCCACAAAGACGAAGACCCCGTCGCCGGCCGCAGGCTCCAGGATCGGATGGCGCGACAGGACGTGGGTGCGAGCCGAGGCAAATCCCCAGCCGAGGGCGTCGGCGATGCGGGCGGTATTGCCCATCGCTTCCTCGAGCGCGACGATGTCCGAGTCCGCCCACCGGATCGCCTCGACGACCTTCGCGAGGTCCACGCCGACTCCGCCGTCCTCGATGTTGAAGACCATCACGCGAACGATGATCGGCTCCTCCAACGGTTCCATTCGTAGATTCTACGGATCACCCACGATGGGGTGCCGGATCCGAGTCCCGTATCGTGAACCGATCGCCGCAACGCTCCACATGTGTGGCATAGTGCCGCACGCGATGACCTCGATGTCCGCCCGGTTCCTTCGCCTCTGTGCCGCGGGCGCGCTGGCGGCCGCCGCACTCCTGCCCTCGGTCACCCCCGCCGCCGCAAGCACGCTCACCCTGCGCGTGGGGACGACCCAGGATCTCGACGCGATGAACCCGTGGAACACGGCGCTCGAGGTGGGCTACGAGGTCTTCACCCTGAACTACGACCTCCTCGTCGGGTTCGGACCCACCCTCGAGCCGATCCCCGGCTACGCCAGCTCGTGGACCCGGCAGGCCGCAGCGGACGGCAAGTCGTTCACCTGGACGTTCAAGATCCGCGACGGGATGAAGTGGTCGGACGGCCAGCCGGCGACGGCCGAGGACGCCCGCTGGACCCTCCAGTTCGTGCTCGATGCGGCCAACGGCGGCAACAGCATCGGGCTCGGCTACATCGATCCGGACCTCAAGAACGCGGGGGTCACGAAGATCGCGGCGCCAGATCCCACGACACTCGTGATCACCAACACGGATCCGAGCAACCGGATCCTCCAGATGTACATCCCGATCCTGCCCGAGCACGTCTGGAAGGGTCAGACCCTCAAGTCCATTCCGACGTTCACGAACGACCCGCCGGTCGTCGGGACCGGTCCCTACCAGGCCGTCGAATGGAAGACCGGCCAGTACGTCCGGCTCGTCCGCAATCCCTACTACTGGGGCAAGCGCGGGGCGGCCGACGAGGTCGTGCTCCAGTTCTTCAAGAATCCCGACACGATGGTCCAGGCCCTCAAGAGCGGCCAGATCGACTACGCGTCCGGCGTCAACGCGGCCCAGTTCGACAACCTCAAGACGGTCCCCGGGATGGTCGCGGTCGCCGGCACCACGAACGGCTGGACCGAGCTCGACTTCAACTGCTACGGGAAGGACATCCCGGGCGGAGGGGCCTCGACCAAGGCCCTCCGCGATCCCGCCTTCCGCGACGCGCTCGGGTATGCGATCGACAAGAACCTCCTCATCTCGAAGGTCCTCGGTGGGTACGGGACGCCCGGGACGACCCAGGTGCCGCCGTTCCAGACCCGCTGGCACGTCGAGCCCGACAACCCGCGGACGTTCGACATCGGACTGGCGAAGCAGAAGCTCGACGCCGCCGGTTACGTCCTGAACGCCTCCGGACAGCGGCTCGACAAGCAGGGCAAGCCGCTCAAGCTGCGGCTCTACATGCCCAACTCCGACGCGACCTACCCAAAGGACGCCCAGTTCATCAAGGACTGGTTCAGCCAGCTTGGCATCGCGATCACGACCCAGATCTTCGACAGCGGGACGCTGACGACGCTCGAGCTTCCGCCGACCAAGGACGCCCCGACACAGACGGCCGCCTGGGACATGATCATCTGGGGTTGGACGGGCTACGCAGACCCCAACCCGTTGCTCCAGATCTTCACCACCGGCGCGATCGGGTCCACGAGCGACAGCCTCTACTCCAACCCGACGTACGACCAGCTGTTCACGGCGCAGAACGCGGCGACCACGTATGACCAGCGCCACCAGCTCATGGCGCAGATGCAGAACATCTTCTACAACGACGCGCCGTATCACATCCTCTACTACCCGAGCACCCTGGACGTCCACCGGACGGACAAGTTCGGCGGCTGGCAGAACCAGCCCGCGAACGGCGTCCCGCTGTTCGGCTACGGGTCGCTCGATTACACCCTGCTGACCGACGCGAATGCGGCAACGCCGGCCCCGAGTGTTGCGGTGAGCGCCGGCCCGAGCGCCTCGGGCGGCAGCGCCTCGCCGGCGCCCGTCGTTCCTGGCGGCACCTCGAGTGGCAGCCCCCTGCCGCTCGTCGCCGGGATCGCCGTGGTCGTAGCGCTCCTCGTGGGCGTGTTGCTCATGACCAGACGTCGCCGGGCGGCGACCGGGGAGGACGACGAGTGACCGATCGGGCCGGACCTGCCGACCGATCGGGGAGCCAGCGGGGCCGCGACAGCGCGGCCCCGCCCCACTGACCGACCCGGCGCTCCTCACAGATGGGCAGCCGGTTCCTCGGCCGGAAGCTCCTGCAGATGATCTTCACGATCGCGATGATCGTGATCCTCAATTTCCTGCTCTTTCGGCTCATGCCAGGGTCACCCGAGAGGATCCTGTTCCGGAACCCTAACGTGACCCCAGCCGTGCTCGCCGATGCCCGGGCGCGCTGGGGACTCGACAAGCCGCTCATCCCGGACCAGCTCATCGCCTACGTCGAGTCGACCCTCCAAGGTGACCTCGGCTACTCGTTCAAGTACCAGGGGCAGGCCGTCACGGACGTCATCGGCCAGGCGATCTGGCCGACGCTCATCCTGTTCGGGCTCGGCGAGGTCATCGCGATCGTCGTGGGCCTCGGGCTCGGTGCGTACGCCGGCTGGAAGCGAGGCGGGATCGTCGACTACCTGGGCAACGGCGTCTCCCTGGTCCTCTATGCAATGCCGTACTTCGTCATCGGCATGGCGCTCGTACTCATCTTCGCGACGGCGCTCAGATGGTTCCCGACGAGCGGGATGCTGCGGATCGGGGCGGACTACGCGTCCTGGGTCAACCAGCTCGTGGACTTCCTCGCTCACCTCGCTCTCCCCCTGGCCACGGTCTCGATCGGGCTGATCGGCCAGTACTCGATCCTCATGCGGTCGTCCATCATCGAGACGCTCGGCGAGGACTACGTGACCACCGCCCGCGCCAAGGGCCTCACCTCCGGGCGCATCCTCCGATCCCACGCGTTCCCCAACGCGATGCTGCCCGCGGTCACCCTGATCGCCATCAACCTGGGATACGTGGTGGCCGGCGCGGTGACCGTCGAGTACGTCTTCGCGTGGCCGGGTCTGGGCTCGCTGACCGTCGACGCACTCGCCGCTCGCGACTACCCGGTCCTGCAGGGGATCTTCCTGCTCCTCAGCATCGCCGTGGTGGTGGCGAACTTCGTGGCGGATCTCATCTACGGGTACCTCGATCCGCGGGTCCGCGCGTGAGTGCAACCGTCGCCCCGCTCCCCGATCTCCGCGGCAGCCGCCTGCGGTCGCGGATCCGCAGCCTGCGGACATTCGCCCAGCGCTTCGCCACCCGCCCGGACGGGATCATCGGCGCGGTCATCCTCGCCATCTTCGCCGTGCTGGCGATCGCGCCGCAGGTCTTCGTCGGGCCGCTGCAGACGGCGACCACAGCGCCTGGCACGGCCTTCCAGGCGCCATCCGGTGTCTTTCTCCTCGGCACGGACGACCTCGGACGGGACATGCTCAACCTGACCGTCCACGGGACACGCGTGTCCATGCTGATCGGCCTGCTCGCCACGGTCGTGACGATCCTCGTCGGAGCGGTCGTCGGGATCGTCTCCGGCTACGTCGGCGGCTGGGCGGACAACCTGCTCATGCGGATCACGGACTTCTTCCTCGTCCTGCCGACCTTCGTCCTGGCCCTGATCCTCGCTCCGATCATCCTCGAGCTCGTGCCGGCCGACATCGACTTCTTCGGGATCCGGACGACGCTCTGGGTGATCATCGTCGTCATCGGCCTCACGAGCTGGGCCTCCACCGCCCGGATCATCCGGTCGCAGACGCTGTCGGTGAAGCAGCGGGCATTCGTCGACCGGGCCCGCGTGATCGGGAGCGGGTCGGGGCACATCATGCGTCGCCACATCCTGCCGAATGTCCTCACCCTGCTCGTCGCCAACGCGGTGATCGTCTTCGCCGGGGCGATCCTCACCGAGACGACCCTCTCGTTCATCGGGCTCGGCGATCCGTTCCAGCCGTCATGGGGCCAGCTCCTCAACGCAGCCCAGGACTCGGGAGCGCCCGGACTCGGGGCCTGGTGGGATATCGTCCCGCCGGCGGCCTGCGTGGTCATGGTGATCCTCGCCTTCACCCTCGTCGGGTCCGCCCTGGACGACGTCCTCAACCCGCGACTCCGGGTCCGCCGATGAGCGGGACGAACGCAGCGCAGCGACCGGCGCCCGATGCGGCCGATGCGGCCGACGCGCCCGATGCGGCCGACGCGCCCGATGCGGCCGGCAGCCTGGCGGCTGCGCGTGGCCGGCGCCGATGGCCCCTCCCGAAGCAGGCGGATCCGAACGCACCGCTGCTCGTCGTGGAGCACCTGACCACCCGCTTCAGGATGGCCGGGGGCTCGATCACCGCCGTCGACGACGTGAGCTTCACGCTGCGCGACGGCGAGGCCCTCGGGATCGTCGGCGAGTCGGGCTGCGGAAAGACCACGACCGCGCTGTCCCTCGTCCGCCTCTTGCCCGCCAACGGGCGGATTGGCAAGAACAGTCGGATCAGGCTGTTCGGGATCGATCTCGCCGCGAAGTCCGAGGATGCCCTCCGGCGCTACCGCTGGCGGGAGATCTCGATCATCTTCCAGGGCGCGATGAACGCGCTCAACCCGGTCCGCCGCGTGGAGGAGCAGATCGCCGAGCCGGTGGAGCTGCGGCTGGGGATCCCGCGGAACGCGGCACTCCGCCGCGCGGGCGAGCTGCTCGAGCTCGTCGGGATCCCGAAACGACGCGGTCGCGCCTACCCCCACGAGCTGTCGGGCGGGATGCGCCAGCGGGTGATGATCGCGATGGCGCTCGCCTGCGACCCGGCCATCATCATCGGCGACGAGCCCACCACGGCCCTCGACGTCATGGTCCAGGCGCAGATCCTCGAGCTCCTCGAGCGGCTCCGCCGAGATCTGGGGCTGTCGCTCATCCTCATCACCCACGACCTCTCGGTCATCGCCGAGACGTGCGACCGGGTGATGGTCATGTACGCCGGCCGGATCGCCGAGGAGGGCACGGTCGACGAGGTCTTCCGTCGCCCTCGCCATCCGTACACGCAGAAGCTCCTCGGCGCCTTCCCGAACATCCACACCGACCGGCGGAGCCTCGAGGTCATCCCCGGCTCACCGCCGGACCTCCGGCACCCGCCGACCGGCTGCCGGTTCCACCCGCGCTGTGCCTTCGCGATGGCGGTCTGTTCGACCGAGGCCCCGCCCGAGGTGGCATTGCCGGATGGCGGCCGGATCGCGTGCCACCTCTATCCGAACGGCGGCGACGGGATCCCGGTCACCGCGCCGACGGTCGACGCGATCGGCGCCGTGGCGACGTCGGGCGGCGCCGAGCGCGCGGCCGGAGACCGAGCATGAGCGCCGAGCGAGCCGCTGCGCCGCCCGCCGCGCTGCCCGCCGCTGCCGACCGGGAGCTCCTCCGGCTCGAGGGCCTCGAGGTCCACTTCCCGATCCGGAGCGGGCTCCTCGACGTCCTCCGCCGTCGGCCCAGGGGCGTCATCCGGGCGGTGGACGGGATCGACCTCTCGATCCGGCGCGGTGAGGTCCTCGCCCTCGTCGGCGAGTCGGGCTCGGGCAAGACGACGACCGGCCGGGTCATCGTCAAGCTGACTCGGCAGACCGCCGGACGGGTCATCTTCGACGGCGAGGATGTGAGCGATCGCTGGGGCGTCGCCCGCCTGCGGAGCTATCGGCGGCGCGTCCAGATCATCTTCCAGGATCCGTATGAGACGCTCAACCCGAAGCAGACGGTCTACGACTTCGTGGCCGAGCCACTCCAGGTGAACCACCTCACGCGGTCCAGTGCGGAGCAGGAGGACCGGGTCCTCGCCGCGCTCGACGCCGCCGGCCTGCGGCCCGCCCGCGACTTCGCGTTCCGTTTCCCGCACGAGCTGTCCGGCGGCCAGCGCCAGCGGGTCGTCATCGCCGGGGCGCTGGTCATGGATCCCGAGCTGGTCGTCGCCGACGAACCGGTGTCCATGCTCGACGTTTCGATCCGGACCGAGCTCCTCCGGCTCATGCTCGACCTGCGCGAGGCCCGCGGCCTGACGTACCTGTTCATCACCCACGACCTGTCGCTCGCCTGGGTCCTGGCCGACCGGATCGCCGTCATGTACCTCGGCAGGATCATGGAGATCGGGTCGGCCGAGGCGGTCATCAAGCGGCCTCGCAACCCGTACACGAAGGCGCTGGTCAGCGTCTCACCCACCCCCGAGCCCGCCGACGACGCGCTCCGCGCGGCGCGGGTGATCCTGTCCGGCGAGACGCCGGACGCGGCCGCGATCCCGTCCGGCTGCCGGTTCCACACCCGCTGCCCGGTCGCCTTCGATCGCTGCTCGGTCGAGGAGCCGCCGTTGTTCGACGTCGGCGGCGGCCAGCAGGCTGCGTGCTGGCTGGCCGAAGGGAATCGCGACGCAGGACCCTATGCCCCGAGCGCCGGATCCTCGAAGACCGGCTGACCTTCGACGAACGTCGCGATGACCCGGGCGTCGCCGATCTCGCCGGCGGCGCGGTCGAACAGGTCCCGGTCGAGGACGACCAGATCGGCCAGCCTGCCGACCGTCAGCGAGCCTGTCTCATCGTCCTGGTGCTGGACGTAGGCCGAACCGAGGGTGAACGCGCGGACCGCCTCCTCGAGGGAGATCCGCTCGTCGGGGAGCAGCGGCGGCTTCGCGCCTCGCGCGTCCTCGGAGACGCGGTTCACCGCGACCTCCATCTCGAGCAACGGGTCGGGGGTGGAGACGCTCCAGTCGCTGCCCATCGCGAGGCGCGCGCCCGCCCGCAGGAGCGACCCGAATGGATACTGCCAGGCGGCGCGCTCCGGGCCAAGGAACGGGATGGTCAATTCGTCCATCTGTGGCTCATGGCAGGCCCAGTACGGCTGGGCGTTCGCGGTCACGTCGAGCGCAGCGAAACGCGGCACGTCGGCCGGATGGATCACCTGGATGTGGGCGATGTGATGGCGCCCGTCGGTGCGCCCGTTCGCCGCCAGCGCCGCCTCGAAGGCGTCGAGGGCCTCCCGGACGGCCCGCTCGCCGATCGCATGGACGTGCACCTGGAAGCCCTCCGCGTCCAGACGGGTCACGGCCTGTCGCAGCAGCCCGGGCTCGACGAACGAGATCCCGCGGTTGTCCGTCGGCCGGCCGTCGACGCCGAGGTAGGGCTCGAGCACCGCCGCGCTGAAGTTCTCGAGGACGCCGTCCTGCATGATCTTCACGCTCGTGGGCCGGAACCGGCCGATCGTGCCCTCGGCGCGTGCGGCGACGAGCTCCTCGATCTGCTCGAGACCGCGCTGGCGGTTCCACCAGAGCGCGGCGACCACCCGGCCCGTCAGCTCGCCCCGGCCGGCCACCGCGCGGTAGGCGGCCCGCGCCCCGGGCTCGACCCACGCGTCCTGCCAGCTCGTCACGCCCAGTGCGTGCAGGTACGCCTGTCCGACGAGGAGTCCCCGCTCCAGCTCGTTCGCCGAGTCGGGCGGGACGATCCGCTCGACGAGCCGGATGGCGCCCTCGTGGAGCGCCCCGGTCGGCGTCCCGTCGGCGTCGCGCTCGATCCGGCCGTCGATTGGATCCGGGGTCGATGCAGTGACCCCGGACAGCTCGAGCGCCCGGCTGTTCACCCAGGCGCCGTGCCCGTCGCGATTCTCGAGGAAGACCGGTCGGTCCGCCACGACCCGGTCGAGATCGTCGCGCCGGGGCGTCCCACCCGGGAAGTCTTCCATGGACCAGCCGCCGCCGCGAATCCAGGCCTCCGCCGGGTTCGCGACCGCGTAGTCGCGCACGATGCGCAGGTAGGTCTCGAGGCCGTGCGACTCGTGCAGCTCGCAGCGGAGCCGGGCCAGGCCGCTCGAAACCGGGTGGACGTGGGCGTCCTGGAAGCCGGGCAGCACCGTCCGACCGCGGAGCTCGATGACCCGCGTCCGGGCGCCGATGAGCGATGCCACGCTCGCGTTCGAACCAACGGCCACGATCCGCCCTGCGCTGACCGCAAGAGCCTGGGCAAGCGGCCGCTTCGGATCGACGGTGTGGAGTGCGCCACCGTGCAGGACGAGGTCGGCGGCTCGAGCGTCGGACACGGATGGGCCTCCCTGCCGGCCTCCTGGCTCATCCGGGTCCGTCAGCGACGCGCGGGCGGACCCGTGGATCCGTCAGCCGGCCCGGGCCTTCCAGCGCACGGCGAGGACGACGGTGATGAAGCCGTAGACGAGGAGGATGACGAGGCCCACCACGGCACCGCTCGCGGCCGCGTCGCCAGCGTTCCGGGCACCGGTCGCCGCCGCGAGGCCAAGGAGGAAGCCGAGGACGCCGTAGATGAGGCCGATGACACGACCCCAGCCGCTGCCTCGCCAGGCGCCGATGCCGGCAAGGATCTCGATGAGGCCGATGATGACGATCAACACGCCGAAGGCGGCGACGGCTCCACCCACGAAGTCACCGAATCCCGGGACCCCGGCCTGATCTCCGGCGTTCTTGACGACCGCCCCGCCGAGGACGATGAAGACCCCGCCGACTGTCGCCAGGAGGCCGAGGATCATGAGCAGCAGGGCAGCCACCTTGGCAAGCCCCGTCGATGGCCGACGGACGTCGGCCTGAGGCGGCGCGACCCACCCGCTGACCGGCGCCGCGGCGCCCGGGTTCACCCAGCCGGCCGGGGCGGACTGGGCCGTCGGAGCGGGGGCGGGCTGGATCCACGGCGCGGGTGCCGGAGGGGCGGCCGGAGCCGACGGAGCCGGAGCCGGCTGGGTCCACGTGCTCGGCGGAGGTGGGGCCGGTTGTCCGGCTTCGGGCGGCGGCTCGCCATTCGTCGGGTTCGAGGGCTGGTCGTCCACGCATCGTCCTCCCGTCGCAGGCCTGGTCGACGCGAGTGTAGTCGCCACGGGAAGACGTTTGGAGCCCATCCGGAAGGCCGGTGTCAGATCCCGGTCGCCGATCCAAAGATCCGGGCGAGCTCGAATGCCGGCGTCTCGGCGAGCTGATCGTAGCGGCAGGACGCCGGGTCGCGATCCGGGCGCCAGCGGCGGAAGGTCGCCCCGTGGCGGAACCGGTCTCCCTGGAGATGGTCGAAGGCGACCTCACAGACGAGCTCCGGGCGGAGCGCCTCCCAGGACAGGTCCTTGCCGCGGTTCCAGCGGCTCGTCGCACCGGGGATGCGCTGTCCGCTCTCGGCCGCTGCCTCCGCCCATTCGGCCCAACCGGCCCACGGATGTCCGGTGAGCGCGTCGGTGCGGTACGGGTGGAGAAACTCGACGAGATCGGCGCGTCGCTCCATTGTGAACGACGACGTGACGCCGACGTGATGAAGCGTTCCCGCGGCGTCGAATAGTCCGAGGAGCAATGATCCGATGAGCGTGCCGGGGCCGTTGGCGTGCCACCGGAAGCCGCCGACGACGCAGTCCGCGGTGCGTGCATGCTTGAGCTTGAGCATCGCGCGACGTCCGGCCTGATACGGGGCATCGAGCCGTTTCGCGATGACACCGTCCAGACCGGCCCCCTCGAAGCGGTCGAACCAGTCGGTGGCGATCCCCCGGTCACGCGTGGCAGGGGTCAGATGGATCGGGGCGACCGCATCGCGCAGCGCTTCGTCGAGCCGGCCTCGGCGTTCCCCCTGGGGTAGCGAACGCATGTCGTCACCGTCGAGAGCGAGGAGATCCCAGGCGACGAAGCTCGCCGGCGTCTCCGCCGCGAGCCGGGCGACCCGCGAGGCGGCCGGGTGGATCCGGAGGAGGAGCGCCTCGAAGTCGAGGCCGTTCGGTCCGGCGATCACGACCTCTCCGTCGAGGACGGCTCGGTCCGGCAGCTCCGCGCGGAGCGGAGCGGCGAGCTCCGGAAAGTAGCGGTCGAGCGGCTTGAGGTCGCGGCTCTGGATGAGCACGTCGTCGCCGTCGCGGAACACGATCGCCCGGAAACCGTCCCATTTCGGCTCGAAGAGCCAGCCCTCGTCGACCGGCAGCGCGCCCGCCGGCTTGGCGAGCATCGGCTCCAGCGGTGGCTGGAACGGCAGGCGGGAGAGCGCGACCCTCGGCACGGTTGGCGCCACGCAGGGAGCATAGCGGGCCTCGCCCTTCGAGCGACCGGCACGAGATCGGGGTCATGCCCCATGGAGGTCGGGGCGCGCGCTGAGCGCCGGGCCGCGGGGACCCCCGATCTCATCAGCCCGCGGCGCCAATCGATCCCGACGGACCGTTACGCGACGATCATCCCCGGAGCCGGAGCGGCCGCCTATGTCGCTGGGGCGGCGCCTGGCGGGATTCAGCGCAGATCGATCCGAGATGAACGTATGCGCCCGATCCGACCATCCGGGCCGCGATGGTCCACCGAGCGCAGCGCTCGGGCACGGCACCGACCGGGAGTTTCCTCCGTAAGGGTCTGCCGGAGGAGATATGCGCCGCCGCCGGCTCGCCCGTGCGTCACGCGCTCGCTGGGCGCGGTCGGCGCCGCAACCTCCACCATCGTCCCGTCGAGCGACCGGGTCAGCGAGCGACGACCACCGTCGCGTGGGCGTGGTTCACGACGTGCTCGGACACACTCCCGAGAAGGATCCGGTCGAGGGAACCGAGCTCGCGGCTGCCGACGACGATCGTGTCGAAGGCGCCCTCCTCGGCGATCCGCTCGATCGTCCGCGCCGGATCGCCGGCGGGCTCGATGAGCTCCGCCTCGACCCCCTGCTCGCGGAGCAGCTTCCGCGCCTCGAGCAGTTCCCGTGCGTGCACGGAGGCGTCATCCCAGGGGTCCACCGGGACACGCCCCGAGTGGACGGGAATGACGCTGATGACGCTCATCGTGGCGCCGAACGCGCGAGCCATGTCGGCTGCGGTCGCGAGCGCGGTGCGAGCGGGTTCCGTACCGTCGTAGGCAACGAGGATCTTGCGCATGGTCGTGGACTCCTCTCGATGAGGAGCGGCCGGTTTGTGGTCCGCTCCACCTCGAAGCGTCGTCGAATCGCGCCGCCGCGGCATCGGCGGGACGTCACCTCGCCACAGTCCGAACGGCTCCATCACGCCGGAACCGCGCCAGACCCGGCGCGATGGGTCCCGCGCGCCTGCTGCGTGCGCTCAGTCGGTCGTGGCGCCCTCGGCGGCGTCGCCCTCGGGCTCCGCAGGCGCGCCTTCGGCGGCCGTCTCGGCCACCGGAGCCACTTCCTCCTCGAGTCGCGGCGGAAGGACCCGCGCGGCGACCTCGTCCGGGTCCGTGACGAGGGTCACATCCGCCGGGATCGTGAGGTCGCGGACGTGGATCGCCGCGTCGAAATCGCCGAGGGCGGCGATCGGCAGCTCGATGTGATCGGGCAGATGGTCGGGCAGCGCGCGCACGCGGAGGTGATCGAGGTGGCTCAGCGTCCCGCCGAGCTTCGTCACCGCCTCGGACTCACCCACGACGGTGACCCGGACGTCCACGGTGAGCTCTTCGGTCATCCGGACGAGGAACAGGTCGACGTGCAGCGGGCGCTGGCGGACCGGATCCACCTGGACGCCCTGGACGAGTGCCGGGTGCGCCTTCCGGCCGTCGATCGAGACGTCGATGAGCGTCGTCGCGCCCACGTGCCGCCGAAGGAGCTCGAACTCGTGAGCGTCGATCGATACGGATGCGGAGGCCACGCCGTGCCCGTAGAGGACCGCGGGCAGCCTGCCGGCACGTCGGAGGCGGGCGACCTTCTTGCCGATGACGTCGCGATGCGTCGCGGCGAGGGTCGGGCGGGCGGTGGTCATCTCGGCTGGACCTCGTATGGTGCGGGAGCGGATGGGCGGCGACTCGACGGCGAGGAGCGGCTCGCCGGGCGCCCGTGGCCGGGACACGGTACCACAGCCTCGCTCCCGGTCCCGACGACCTCGCTCCCGAGCCGCTCCCGAGCCTCGCCGGGCGACCCCCGCCGCGAGCCGGTGTAGCATCGCCGCCATGTCCGCCACGATCCTCGTCGTCGAGGATGAGTTCGCCGTCGCCCGAGGGATCCAGTACGCCCTCCAGCAGGAGGGCTATCAGGTCGCCCTCGCCCGGTCCGGCGAGGAGGGACTCGACCTCGCGATCAACCAGGCGCCGGACCTCGTCGTCCTCGACATCCGCCTCCCGGGCATGGACGGCCTCGAGGTCCTGCGCCGGCTCAGGGCCTCCGGGTCCAAGGCGCCGGTCCTCGTCCTCACGGCCCGCGACGACGAGGTGGACAAGGTCATCGGCCTCGAGCTCGGCGCGGACGACTACCTCACGAAACCGTACGGCCTTCGCGAGCTCCTCAGCCGGATCAAGGCCCTCCTCCGCCGCGCGTACGGCGACCTTGCCGACGCCGCCGGCGGACGCGTCATCCGGCATCACGACCTGCTCATCGATCTCGAGCGGCGGCGCGTCCAGCGCGGCCAGCGGCGCATCGCCCTGACGCCGACCGAGTTCGAAATCCTCCGCCATCTGGCGAGCCGCCCGGGGCGTGTGTACACCCGTCCCGAGCTGCTCGAGCTCCTCCGCGACTACGAGGCGCTCGACCAGGACGAGAAGACGATCAACGTCCACATCAGCCACCTGCGGGAGAAGATCGAGGACGATCCGGCGGTCCCGACGTTCGTCCTCACGGTCCGAGGTGTGGGCTACGCCTTCGCCGAGCGCTAGACGGCTCGTCCGGCGGATCGCGCCCCGGTCGCTCCAGGCGCGACTGACGATCGCTGCGGTCGCCGTCGTGGCCCTGACCCTGACGATCGTCGGGCTCGTCGTCGTCAATCGGACGGACGACTACTTCTTCCAGCAGACGCAGGTCGACCTCGAGTCCCGCGTCGCCACCGTCCAGGCGTTCGTCGCGGTGGCGATCAACCAGGCGAGCGTCGACGACCTCGTCGTGTCGCCGACGAACGTCGTCAATCCGGCGGTCGCCCGGGCGCTGACGGACACCGGCAACCAGCAGCTGCTCGCCGACGGGATCGCCCAGGCGAACGTGCTCGTCACCGTGGGCCAGGTCACCCGCGACAGCGCCGGGCACGTCAACGTGGTGCCCGCGACCGGCGGCACCTTCCAGATCCTCCGCTCGGCGAAACCGCGCACCGGACA
The DNA here is from genome assembly GCA_015478725.1 of Chloroflexota bacterium. Classification (NCBI taxonomy): domain Bacteria; kingdom Bacillati; phylum Chloroflexota; species Chloroflexota bacterium. The sequence continues at coordinate 17,132 of JADMIG010000015.1, forward strand.
GGCGCCGGACGCCATCACCACGACGCCCCGGGCGGTCCCCGAGCTCGCCGGCACGATCCACGAATACGCCTTCCAGGTGACGCTCTCGGATCCGTACACCTACCGGGCGAGCGCCGTGGCGAATGTCGTCGGTCTCCTCGCGGTCGTCGGTCTCCTCGCCCTCGGGTTCGCCGTCGTCATCGCCTCGATCGCCGCGCAGCGCTTCACCGCCCCGATCCGACGGCTCACGGACGCCTCGCGGGCGATCGCCGCGGGCGACTACACGAGTCGCGTCCCGGCCGCCCTCGCGCTCACCGGTGCCTCGGAGATCGCCGAGCTGTCGCGCCAGTTCAACGCGATGGCGGCACAGCTCGGGGAGAGTGTCGACATCATCCGTCGTGACCGCGATCGGAGCCGCGACTTCCTCGCCGATGTGTCGCACGAGCTGCGGACGCCCATCGCGGCGATCCGGACGTTCATCGAGCTGCTCCGCGAGGGCGCCATCGACGATCCGGCGGCCCGCGATGAGTTCCTCGAGTCGAGCCGCGCCCAGCTCGAGCGCCTCGACTGGCTGGCGCAGAACCTCCTCGACCTCTCGAAGCTCGACTCCGGCCTGGCGCTTCTCGACGTCCGCCCGGAGGACCTCCGCGCTTGCGTGGAATCCGCGGTCGAGCAGGCCGAACCGGCGGCCGGGCGAAGGAACATCGGCCTCTCCCTGGACCTGCCGGCCGAGCCGGTCCTCGTCCCGCACGATCCGCAGCGTGTCGGCCAGGTCGTCACGAACCTCGTCGGGAATGCGATCAAGTTCAACCCGCGGGGCGGTCGGGTCATGGTGTCCGTCCGCGCCCAGAGCGACGGCTCGGCCCGGATCGCGGTGACGGATACCGGCGTCGGGATCGACGCGTCCGAGCTGCCGCGGATCTTCGAGCGCTTCTATCGCGGCTCGCGCGAGAACGAGGCGCGGAGCAGCGGCAGCGGCCTCGGCCTGGCGATCGTCAAGTCGATCGTCGACATGCACGGCGGCCGGATCGCCGTCGACAGCCGGATCGGGCGCGGAACCACATTCACGGTCACACTACCGGCTGACGGTGCGCCGCCGCACTCGAACGTGGCGGATTCTTCACCGGCGCCCGAACCGGGCCTGAATCCTGTGCCGTCACCCTGATGACCACATGACGGACTGCCGTCCACCCTGTCACCCGCGGATCATCGAGGCGACCATCGCATGACCGATCAACGATCCCCCAACCCCGACCTTCCACCGACCGGGTCCACACCGGTCGACCCGGCGGCGCCCGCACCACCCACCTGGTCCCCGGCATGGTCGCCCGCGAGCGACGAGTCCACGACCGCCACGCCGAACCCGGCCACGCCGAACCCGGCGACGGCACCGAACCCGGCCGCGGCCTGGGTGCCGAACCCCGCGACGAGCTTCTCCCCGGCCCCACACCCCACGACGGACTGGGAGCGGACCGCCCGGGCCGCGTCCATCCCGGGCCCCACCCCCGGCTCCTGGTTCGAACCGGCCCCGGCGCCGATCGCCACGGTCCCGGCGAGGTCCACGGCCCACGGCGGCGGATCGATCGGCGTCGTCCTCGCCGCGGCCATCGGGGCCGCCGTCCTGGCGTCCGGCGGCACGTACCTCGCCCTCGATGCGAGCGGCGCCCTCGACCGGCCGGTGACGACCATCGCGGCCACCGGGCAGACCACCGGCGCGACCACGACACCGGCAGCGACGACGCCGACGGGAGGCTACGACGGTTCGTCGGCCATCGTCGCTGCCGCCGCGAAGGCCGGGCCGGCGGTCGTCCAGATCACCTCGACCGCGGGCATCAACCCGAACACACTCGGCGCGCTCCCCCAGACCGGCGTCGGCTCAGGGATCATCTTCGACTCGCACGGCTGGATCCTCACGAATCACCATGTCGTCGCCGGCTCGGACAAGCTCGTCGTGGCGCTCCCCGACGGGCGGACGTTCCCTGGCAAGATCTACGGCGTCGACACGCTCACGGACCTCGCCATCGTGAAGATCGACGCGACCGGGCTTCCCGTCGCGACGATGGGCGACTCGAGCTCCCTCAAGGTGGGCCAGCTCGCGATCGCCATCGGCAGCCCGCTCGGAACGTACACGAACACCGTCACGAGCGGCATCGTGTCGGCACTCGGCCGCTCGATCACCGTCCAGAGCGGCACGCTCAACAATCTCATCCAGACGGACACCGCGATCAACCCCGGCAACAGCGGCGGGCCGCTGCTCGATGCGGCCGGCAACGTCATCGGCATCGACACGGCGGAGGCCACGAACGCCCAGGGGATCGGCTTCGCGATCCCGATCAACATCGCCAAGCCGCTCCTCCAGCAGGCGCTCGCCGGTGAGGCGCTCGCCAGGCCGTGGATCGGCATCCGGTACGAGCCGATAACGCCGGCCCTCGTCCAGTCGAACAAGCTCCCGATCGGTCACGGCGCGCTCGTCAGCGGCGGCCAGGACGCCAACGGTCAGACGACCCCGGGCGTCGTCGCCGGCAGCCCGGCGGACAAGGCCGGCATCAGGGACGGCGACATCATCACGAGCATCGAAGGCCAGGCGATCGACAGCCTCCACCCGCTCGACGCCGTCATCACCCAGTTCGCCCCCGGGCGCACGGTGACGGTCGAGGTCTACCGCAACGGCACGACGATGAAGGTCCAGGTGACGCTCGGGACCCGACCGGCGAACCTCTGAGTCGAGGGCTCCCGATCCGCCTCTCGGCGGTCAGCTCGGACGGCGGTCCTTTCCGGACCGCCGTCGCCATATCTCCACCCCGGCCCAGGCGAGCGTGCCCTCGATCGGCGGCTCGAGCTTGCGGACCCGGATCCCGACCTCGCCGATCGGGAACTCGGCGAGGATCTCGTGGGCGAGTGCCTCGGCGAGCGCCTCGATGAGGCGGAAGCTCGTCGATTCGACGATCTGACGGCAGACCTCGAACACAGCCCCGTAGTCGATCGTCCGGCGAAGGTCGTCCTCGACGCCAGCCGGCTGGAGGTTGACGACGAGCTCGACGTCGACGGCGAACGGCTGCGCCTGGATCTGCTCCCGTTCGTGGACGCCGTGGCGGCCGAGGAACCGCATGTCGTGGAGGACGATCCGGTCGCTCATCGATCCTCCGGGCCGGCCGTCCGCCAGCCACGGACGACCGCGTCGGCCATCCGGGCTGCCCGGACGTTCGGCCCGACGTCGTGGACGCGGACGATGTCGACGCCGGCCCGGACCGCGAGGGCCGTCGTCGCGAGGGTGGCCTCGAGCCGTTCGTCCACCGGGAGATCGAGGACCTTGCCGAGGGTCGACTTCCTCGAGGTCCCGAGGAGGACGGGCCGACCGAGGAGGCACAGCCGATCGAGATCGGCGAGGAGGGCGATGTTGTGGTGCGGTGTCTTGCCGAAGCCGAAGCCCGGGTCGACGAGGATCGACTCGACCGGGACGCCCGCCGCGACGGTCCGCTCGACGGCGGCCTCGAGCTCGGCGAGGATCTCGACGATGAGGTTCGCGTAGCGCGCCTCGGCTCGGTTGTGCATGAGCACGATCGGCACGCCGCGCTCGGCCGCGAGGCGCCCGAGCGCGCCCTCGGGCGCGACGCCCCAGACATCGTTGAGGAGCGAGGCGCCGGCGTCGAGCGCCGCGGCCGCGACGGATGGCTTCGTCGTGTCGACGCTCAACGGCAGGTCCGGGAACGCATCATGGATCGCGGCAACGACCGGGACGACCCGCCGACGTTCCTCGGCCTCGTCGACCATCGCATGGCCCGGCCGCGTCGACTCGCCGCCCACGTCGAGGAAGTCCGCCCCTTCGGCGACCATCCGCCGCACCGTCTCGAGCGCTCGCTCGACGACCGCCGCCTCGTCCGGCCGCGGGGCGCGAGTCGGCATCCCCGCGAGGAGCCCGTCTCCGGAGAACGAATCCGGCGTGACGTTGAGGATGCCCATGACGTACGTCCGCTCGCCCCAGTCGAAACGGCGGCCGCCGATCGTCACGGAGGGAAGCGGCCGGTCCGCCCGTCCGGTGATGCCGGAGGCGGCGCTCGATCGGTGGGTCATCCGGCGCTCTCCTGCGGGTCGTGGAGCTGCGGGTCGTCGACCAGTCTGGCGCGCACCGCCCCGACAAGATAGAGCGAGCCGGCGACCACGACCGGACCGCGCGCCGCGACGAGGGCGCGGTCGAGCGCAGACCGCGCGTCCGGCTCGACGACGATCGATCGATCGCCAGGCACGGCCGCCCAGATCGCGGCCAGGCGCTCCGCTCCCATCGCCCGGGGAACCTCGAGGGTCGTGCAGATGACGCGTGCGTCGCGCATGGACTCGGCCCGGGCGAGCGCGGCGGCGATCCCGGCGACGTCCTTGTCCGCCATGGCCGCCATGACGATCGCGAGCGGCGGCCGCCGATCGGGCGGTTCGTCGCCGCCGGTGAGGAACGGGCGGAGATCGTCGAGTGCCGTCGCGAGAGCCGCGGCGCCCGCGGGATTGTGCGCACCGTCGAGGACGACGTCGCGGCCCTCCACCTCGACGATCTCGAGCCGACCGGGCCAACGCGCAGCCGCATAGCCGGCGCGCCGGGCGGCCTCCGGCACCGTCGCGATGCCGGCCGCCTCGAGGGCGTCGAGCGTCGCGTCGGCGACCGCCGCGTTCGCCGCCTGGTGACGACCGCGGAGCCCGATCCGCGTCGTGCCGAGCCCGACGAGCTCGACGACGATCCCGTCGCGGTCCCATCCGATGAGCGGCGCGGGGGCCACCTCGTGGAGTGGCACGCCGAGCCGCCGGGCCCGGCGCCGGATGACCTCCAGTGCATCTCCGACCGCGCCGGTCACCGCTCGGTCACCACGCTCGACGATCGCCGCCTTCTCGCGGGCGATGTGACGGATCGTGGGCCCAAGCCGATCCATGTGGTCGAGGTCGACGTTCGTCACGACCGCCACGCCGCCGTCCCAGGCGTGCGTCGCGTCGAGGCGCCCCCCGAGGCCCACCTCGACGAGAGCGAGGTCCACCCGCTCCTCCGCGAACCATCGGAAGATCGCGGCGGTGAGGAGTTCGAACTCCGTCGGTTCGCCATATCGGCGGGCGACGCGGGCGGCGACGGCGTCGACCTCGGCGATGAGGCGCGCGAATGTCGCCGGCTCCACCGGGACGCCATCGATCTCGAGTCGTTCTCGATAGCTCACGAGGTGCGGTTTCGGGGTGGATCCCACCCGCTGACCGGCGGCGCGAAGGGCGGAGCCGGCGAGCGCAAGCACGCTGCCCTTGCCGTTCGTGCCGGCGACGAGCGCGCCGCGGAACGCTCGCTGCGGATCGTCGAGCTCGCGAAGGATGGCCCGCGTCCGGCCGAGTCCGAGGTGGATCCCGAAGCGTCCGCGCTCCCCGAGCGCGCGCACGGCCTCCGCATAGCTGAGGACCGTCATCGCCGGGGGGCGCTCACTCGTCCGAGAGGTCGTCCTCGTAGAAGACACACTGGTTGAAGCGTGGCGTGAGGCACACGTCGTTGACGAAGCCCTGCTCCATGTGGACGCCGCCGCGGAGCTGGCAGCGCGACACGTTCGCATCCTGCCGGATGAGCGCCTTGAGGAGATGCGGTGCCTGGATCGGGATCGCGCCGCGCGATCCGGTCATGTAGAAATGTGGGCAGACGTTCCGTCGGAGGTTCGGCAGCCCGAACCCGCCGCGCGGCATCACGGGGAGCGGTGGGTACCCGGGCAGCCGGACCCGGTCGGTCGATCGGGCGCCCGCGCGCCCGGGCGCCACTCGAGCGGCGCCATCCGGGACGCCGTCCGGTGCGATCGGGTCCATGGGCGTGGCCGACGTGGGTCCGGCGGAGACACGGGCGATGGGCCCGACGCCGAAGCCGGGTCGACCCACCGGACGAGACGACCGTTCGGGCCTGGGTTCGCGTGCCTGCACTCCCGTCCTCGTGCGAATGCGCGTGGAAGACGGCACGCGCGACGGCTGCAGAGTACATCGCGCCGGTCCCATCCGACAGAAGTCCGGTGCCGCCCGACACCAGGGTGGCCAGAGATCGACCGTCCGGGCCGGCCCGTTCGGGAGGTGCGACAATGGCCGCCGATGAGCGACCGTCGCAGCTCGCGCCCCTCCCAGGTCCGGCCTCGTCCGCCGTCGACCGGGCGACCGTCGTCGCCGAAGGTGGTCCCCCGTGGCTCATCGCCATACCGCGTATCCCCGCACAAACGCGTCGAGCGCGGTTCCGGACTTCCCCTTGTCGCCCGGCTCCTCCTGGCCGTCGCGGTCATCGCTCTCGGCGGCGTCATCCTCTACAGCGCGACCGGCCAGATCGGCAAGCTCGTGGGGGGTCTCGGCTCGGCGATGTCGAACATCCTCGCGAGCAGCGGTCCGTCGCCGTCGGTGGTGCCGTCGGCCGGCCCGATCGCCGGTGCTCCGACACTCGTCGCCCCGTCGAACTCCTACACGAACACCCCGACGGTCAATGTCAGCGGCACCGTCCCGCTGGGAATCCTCGGCTCGAGCGGCTACACCATCTCGCTCTACGACACCCTCCAGGGCAAGAAGCCGGCACTCGTCCGCGACCAGATCGCGATCCCGGCGACGGCGACGTTCACGATCGCCGGGGTGACCCTGTCCAAGGGCAGCAATGTCTTCACCGCGACGATCGTCGGCCCGGGCGGGGAGAGCGCCGCGTCCGGTCCGGTGACGTATGTGCTCGACACCGCCAAGCCGAAGGTGACGATCGTCAGCCCGCAGGACGGCACGACGGTCAACGGCACGTCCGTCGCGATCGTCGGCAAGACGCAGGCCGCCAGCAGTGTCCTTGCCCAGAACGCGAACAATCACACCTCCGTCTCCACGACCGCGGACGGAGCCGGGAACTTCACCGTCACCGTGGCGATCACGCCGGGCAACAACGTCGTGACGCTGACCGTCACGGATCCCGCGTCGAACGTGACGACCGCGTCCCTCACGCTCGTTCGCGGCTCCGGCAAGCTCACCGTGTCCCTCACCTCCACGCTCTACACGTTCAGCTCGGCGAAGGGCGCGAATCTCACCTTCACCGCCGTCCTCACGGATCCGGATGGCGCGCCGATCGCGTCCCAGGCCCTGACGTTCACGGTCACCCTCGCCGGCGTCCCGCCGGACATCCAGGTCCGGACGACGGATGCCAAGGGCGCGGCCAGCGTCGTCTCGGCCGTCGCGCCGCACGCAGCCGATCTCGGAGTCGGCAAGCAGGGCACGATCACGGTCGCGGCCGACACGACGTTCGGGCACATCCAGAAGACGATCGTCGTCAACACGGCCCAGTAGGGCCGGGCGAGGCGAGGTCCGCTCCGCCACGGGACGGCGGACCGTTGCGGTGCCGTTGCGTTGGACAGCCGCGGGGGTCGCAGCTACCATCGCGGCATGCCGATGTGGCGCTGCCCCCACTGCGAGACCCCACAGGCAGAGACGGCGCGCTGCTGGGTGTGTCATCGATCCAGCACCAGCTGCGCCACCTGCCGCCATTTCCGGGACGCCGTCGCCGCCAACCTCGGCTATTGCGGACTCGATCGAGCCCGGACGCCACTCCGGGGAGACGAGGTCCGGGCGTGCTGGGAACCCGGGCTCCGCGCCGGCGCGCTCGAGGATCCCGAGGCCCCGGATCCGTGGCCGGGCCCCAGCGGCGCCGGTCTCCCGATCCCGATCCCGATCGAAGCCCGGCTCTTCGCGGACCCGGATCTCTGAGGGGCGGCCCCACGGCCTGCCGGTCGATGATCGGGATCAGGGGCAGCTGATCGACGTCGGCGGATCCTCGAAAGTGAGGCCGATGGACATTCCGGGCGGCTCGCTCGACCCCGCGGCCGGCGTCTGGGCGACGACCTTGCCGGATGGAGGTCCGGAGAACGAACCGAGCGTGTATCCGTCCGCCGATATCGCCGCGGACGCCTCCGCGAATGTCTTGCAGCTGTAGTTCCCGACCGTCCCGAAGGTGGGCGTCGGCTGCGGGGTGGCGGTCGGCGGAGGCGTGGGGGCCGTCGTCGGTGTGGGTGACGGTGGGATCGTCGGCGTCGGCGATTCACTCGGACTCGGCGCTGGGCTCGTCGCTGGCCCGGTCGAGACGACGTAGTTGACGCTCGTCCCTCGCGACACCTGGATCCCCGCGCGTGGGTCCTGACTGACCACCGAGCCGGCCGGGATGATGGTGTCCGATACCACCGACCGCGTCCCGACGGTGAGATTGTCCGCGACGATCGCCTGGAGGGCGGCGGATTCCGGTTGGGCTCGAAGATCGGGGACGGCGACGGTCGCGCCGGGCGCCGCGATCGTCACGTTGACGACCTGGCCCTTCGCGACGACGGTGCCGATCGGAATGTCCTGGGACAGGATCGTGTTCGGCGGCTGGTTGCTCGTCGAATCCGTCCTGTTCCTCACGAGACTCAGGCCGAGGGCGATCGCCTGGCCGTTCGCGGTGTCGAACAGCTCGCCGGTGAACTGGGGGACGGTCACCTGCGACGTCGTGACCGCCGGTGTCGCACTGAGGACGCGGAACACGATGAACGCCACGAGCGCGAGGACCGCGAGGCCGAGGAGCCCGGCGACCCACGGCCATGGCCCGCCACGACGATCGTCATCGTCCGGGTCGTCATCGACGATCGCGGCCGGCCCACCTCGCGGGCTCCGGGACGCCGTGGCACCGGGAGGCGACACGAGCGGGCCGGCGAGCGGGCGGGCGAGCGCGACCGGCAAGACCACCGTCGGCGAGTCCGACGTGACCGCCGATGCGGCTGCGGCGATCGGCGCCGCCGATCCCGCGAGGAAGGCCTCGAGCGCGTCGGCCATCGCCGCCGCGGACGGGAAGCGGTCCGCGGGATCACGTTCGAGCGCACGTCGGTCCAGCGCGGCGATCGACGCCGGGATGCCGGACATGACGGCCGACGGATCCGGCGTGGGGCCCTGGAGTCGGGCCACCGCGATCGCCGCCGCACCGTCGCCCTCGAATGGGCGACGGCCGGTGAGGGCTTCGTAGAGGACGATGCCGAGCGAGAAGATGTCCGACGCCGCGGTCGTCTGCTCGCCGCGCGCCTGCTCGGGACTGAAGTAGTGGACCGAGCCCAGGGTCAGGCCGGGCAGCGTCATCTGGGCCTCGGCGATCGCGCGGGCGATCCCGAAGTCGGTGACCTTCACCCGGCCGTCCGTCGCGACGAGGATGTTGCCGGGCTTCACGTCGCGGTGGACGATGCCCCGGGCATGGGCGGCGGAAAGGGCCCGTGCGACCTCGGCCGTGAGACGCGCCGCCTGCCGGACGCCGAGCGGCCCGTTGCGCCGGATGATCGTCGCGAGATCCTCGCCGTCGACGAGCTCCATGACGATGTACGGGCCGTGCTCGTCCTGGCCGAAGTCGTAGACGGACACGATGTTCGGATCGTTGAGCGACGCGGCCGCCTGTGCCTCGTGGCGGAAGCGAACGCCGAAATCCGGGTCGCGACCGTACTCGGGCCGGAGGACCTTCACCGCGACATCCCGGTCGAGCTGGGAGTCGTGCGCGCGGTAGATCGTCGCCATCCCGCCTTGGCCCAGGAGCTCCATGAGCCGATATCGTCCGCCGAGGACGCTGCCGATCTCCGCCAAGTGGTCGTCTCTCCGTGGTGGGCGTGCGCTCAGGTGGCGCCCGCATCGTACCGTACGGCCACTGTCCGACCGGATGGCCCGCTCTCGACGGACGAGCGCCGCTCGCCGTGACGCGTTCGGCGGCTACCCGCGATCGGGCGAGGCGCATCCCACTTCGATCCGGACGCTCGCCCGGCGCCTTCGGTCAGGGGTCGAGGGTTCGGAGGTAGTCGCGGAACTCCGGACCGAGATCCGGTCGCGCCATGGCGAGCTCGACGGACGCCTTGAGCCAGCCCATCGTGGTCCCCGCGTCGTATCTCGTCCCCTCGAACTCGTAGGCGTAGACCGGCTGCTCGGCCATGAGCGCCTCGATCGCGTCGGTGAGCTGGATCTCGCCGCCTGCACCCCGCTGCGTCTGCTCGAGCTTGTCGAAGATCTTCGGCGTGAGCACGTAGCGGCCGATGATCGCGAGGTTCGAAGGTGCCTCGCCGGGGGGCGGTTTCTCGATGACGGCGCCCACCCGATGGAGCCGGCCATGGTCGAGCTCGTCGCCTGCCGGCTCGGGCCGGATGACCCCGTATCGATCCGTCTGATCGGGCGGGACCTCCATGACCGCGATGACCGAGGCATGGGTCTCGTTGTAGGCCTGGATGAGCTGGCCGATGCACGGTCGGTCGCCGACCACGACGTCGTCCGAGAGGATCACCGCGAACGGCTCGTGGCCGACGAGTTCCTTCGCCATCAGGACGGCATGGCCGAGTCCGAGCTGCTCCTTCTGGCGGACATACGCGACCTGGGCGAGGTCGGTGATGTGCCGGATCCGGCGGAGCATCTCGACGTCGCCGCGCTCCTCGAGGAGGTGCTCGAGCTCGAACGAGAGGTCGAAATGGTCCTCGATCGCCCGCTTCTGGCTCGACGTGACGATGATGACCTGCTCGATGCCGGCGGCGACGGCCTCTTCGACCGCGTACTGGATGACCGGCTTGTCGACGAGCGGCAGCATCTCCTTCGGCTGCGCCTTCGTCGCGGGCAGGAACCTGGTCCCCCAGCCCGCGGCGGGGAAGACGGCTTTCCGGATGCGCATCGGACCTCGGGAGGTGGGGTCGACGGAGTCGCCGGCAAGTATACCCGGGGGTCGTCGGACGACCCCGATCGGCAGCCGAGCCGGCGTGTCAGCGCTCCGAGGTCGCCGATTCCTCCGTCGCGGGATTGCTCCGCTCCTGCCGGCTCGTCGCGATTCGCAGCCCCGTGAACGGGACGCGGATCTCGCGGAAGACCTCGATCGAGACGAGGAATCCCGCAAGCAGGAGGAGCACCGCGACGAGCTTCCCCGCCTGGAAGAGCTCCGTCGACCCGAACCGGTTCAGGGTGTCCGTGCTGCTCGCGACGAGGGCGCCGAGCGCGATGAGGATCGTCGCCGGCACGCGCGAATGGAGCCGGCCATGGAGGAGCGCATCGATCGCGCCCGGGAGCGACGCCACGAAATTGACGACGATCGCCACGGGCGCGATGAGGAGATTGAAGAGGAATTCGTCTCCCTTCTGCCCCGGGTCGAGCGAGTAGGCGAGGACACGGCGCTTCGGCATGAAGACATACGCCGAGAAGAGGGCGCCGAGGATGAGCGCCAGGCCGCCGGTGATGTTGAGGAACGGGGTCAGCAGTCGGATCGAACCCGGAAGGGCGGTCCCGGTGGGGATGTTCGTCAGCGGGTCCAGGCTGTAGCCGGGAGCCGGGAGCGCCGTCACCGCCATGAGCCCGACGCTGAGGACCGTCGCTCCCACGACGCCGATCGCGGCAATGCGCGGCCAGGCCCGATCGCTGAAATAGGACTCGAAGGCCACGGCCACGGCAAGGCCGAGGCCGGCGACGAGGTAGACGGCGGGCGCGACGCCCGACCCCGGGTACTCGTACTTGGCCTGGGTGAGGATCGTGAAGACCCCGGCAAGGAGCAGACATGCCGCGTACGTGTAGGAGAACCGGGTCCGGGCGAGGAGGAAGGCGGTCCCGAGACCGAGCCAGCCGGCCGCCCAGATCGCTCCGGTGAGATACCAGAGCCGGTAGAGCAGCTCGTTCCACCCGGCCGCACCGGCGATGGCCTCACAGCCGGACGCGACCGCGAAGAAGACCATCCCCACGGCCCAGACCGCCTGGAACGTCTTGCGCCGCTCACGCCATTGATCGATGAGGGCAAGCGCGAAGAGGGCGGCCACGAGCGCCGTGATCGCCGGGAGCAGGATGGTGAGCTTCACGATCGACCCTCGGCCCGTCGGGCGTCAGGCCGGCACGAACTCGTGCGCGTCCCGATGGAAACCGTCGCACAGGCCCCATCGTTCGTCCGACCCTGGGATCCGGACCGGCCGCATGATCTCGCGAACGCGCCCGCGCCGGCAGAAGAGGTGGCCGCGCCGCCCCATCCACGCGCGGACACACGCCTCGTTCGAATGAAACTGGAAGGGGCCGGGATTGAGGGCCGGCCGCTCGGACCAGTCGGCGGGCCGCTCGGTCGCGACGATGTCGAGGAGGTTGATCCGCCACGGCGTGCCATCGATGAGCCCGCGACAGCCGTCGCACCGCCGCGCGACGGTGTCCGTGACGATCGTCCGGATCGAGACACCCATCAGCTCCATCGGGCGTAGCGTACCAAACGTCCGGGTGGTGGTCCCAAGGGGCCGCGGGGACCCGCTATCGGCGGAGGTAGCCCGGCAGGGCGAGCTCTGGGCCACGCCACGGGGAGACCTCGGTGGTGGACCAGCGCCCATAGAAGTTCAGGAAGTGGAGCCCGCTCGCGAGGAGCACGTCGCGCGCGACCGGCAGGTGGTCGGCGTCGATCCGAACACCGACGACGGTGCGCCCATCGAGCAGCGCCGCCTCGTACGCCCGAAAGTCGGGCGTCTGATCCATCGTCGTGAACTGGATCATCCGGACGAGCCGGGACAGCGGACCCGGCCTCGCCCCGAGTCGCTCGAATTGCTCGCCCCCGGGTCCGCCGATCACGACCACCCCGGAGGCGGGGAGGCCAGCGCCCGCCAGCGCCGCAACCCCCGCCGCGACCTCGGTCTTCGTGTCGGCGATGGCGAGGAGGTAGTTCGTCGGGTAGGTGATGGATCCCGCTCCGCGCGACGGTCCCGCGCGGACCGCGCCGACCGGACTCGCCGAGGATGCGCCAGCCGCGTCCGCGATCGACGATTCCAGGGGAGGCCCGCAATCCGTCGTCGTGGCGGCGAGTCCGGCGGCTCGCTCGATCGCCTCACCTGCGAGGAGGCCGACCGCTGTTCCCGCCAGGCCGCCGACGGCCGCGCCGATCGGTCCCGCGACGGCCGTACCGATGGCGAGTCCGGCTGCCATGCCGAGGCCCGTCTCCACGGCCTCGAAGATCCGGTCCTCCACGGGCCGGCCCATGATGATGCCCGGTTCGCCGGCCTCGCCGGCACGCTCCGGCTCGCCGGGGATCGGCAGCCGCCGCCCGGCTGCGGTCCCGGGGGGCTCGGGCGACAACGACGACTGCGGCATGGTTGCCAACGATCGAACGCCACCGTGAAGGGTTTGGCGAGTGCCAAATGGCCCCTCTCCGCCGGTGGGCGACCGCCCGACGATCGGCTGCGAACCCCCCGGTCGCCGGGGAGCCCGCGCGGGCGGATCAGGCGCGGCTTCGGTGGCCGGTCACAACCAGCGGGCCTGCGTCCCCGATGACGAGCTCGGGGCCGTAGTGGCATCGCCGGCGTACCGGGCGACGAACGATTCCCAGACCTTGGATCCGGCCCGGTACGAGTAATAGGCGACGCCTTGGGCGTTCGTCTTCACGCTCGTGTGCGGCGAGAACGTCGTCCACCGCCCGTTGATCTTGCGGGAGAGCCAGATGCCGAGCGTCTTGCCGGCGAGCGCCGGCCGCGTCTGGAACCGGATGGTCACCCAGGCGCCACCCTTGACCACCTTGGTCGACGCCGCGAAGCCTGTCTGGGTACGGCCGACGGCTGTGTCGCTGGCGATGGCGAGCGCAGCCTTCGCGCCGCTGCCGATCGGGAAGGTGCCGCTCGTGGCGGCGGTCAGGCCGCGGCTCGTGGCGATGAGGGTGTAACCGCTGCCCGGGTGGTTGATCGAGAGGTTGCTGAACGTGGCGATGCCGTGGACGGCAGCGACGGTGAGCCTGCCCGACAGCGTCCCGCCGCCCGGGTTCGTCCCGATCGCGAGGGTCACGCTCGCCGAGCTCGCGGTGGCGACGTTGCCGCCCGCATCCTCGATCCTGACCGTGACCGGCGGGCTGATCGGTGCGCCGGCCGCCGTGCTCGTGGGTTGCACACCGAAGGCGAGTCGGGCAACCGGGCCAACGACGACCGCACCGGCCGCCGCCGGGAGCAGCGACGCGAGGAGCGCCGCGCCGGCAAGGGCACCGACGAGGCGCCGTCCAAGTGGAAGGTTCATGGCGATACCTCTACGGGATGAGAAGCGCCGCGAGGCGCAGTGAATGGCCGTGGCCGCCACCGCTGACGACCGGATGGTCACGATCGTCCCACGGGTCCATGAGCGGACCGTGAATCTCTGGTGACCACGGCGCGACCGGGCGCGATCGTCGCCGGACGCTGCTCGCTCCACCAGCTGCATGGCCAGCCGGACAGAAGACGCCGGTCGTGGCGATGGAGCCATTCGGCAGGGTCTCTTGGGGCCGAACGAGGGAGTAGTCACGGCCCGCCGTGGGCTAGCTTGGCCGTTGCCCGATCGGTTTGGTCACCAGGAGCCTCAATGCGCGATGGACGAGCATCCCTCGGACGCCTGGCAGCGATCTTCGCCAGCGCGATCGTGCTGATCGGCGGGTGCTCCGGAGCGGGCGGGTCGGCGACGATGACCGATCCGACCATCGCGGCGACCTCCGCCCCCAGCCTCTCCGGAGCCGGCGGAGGGTCGGCCACACCCCAGGTCTCGGCCGACGCCACCCTCTCGCCCGGTTCCCCCAGCGCCTCGGCAGGCGCCGACGGGAGCGGTGTCGTCATCATCACGGCGAAGGATGTTGCGTTCGTGCCGACGCAGGTGAACGTGCCGGCCGGGAAACCCTTCACCATCCGGTTCGAGAATCAGGACCCCGTGCCTCACAACGTGGCCATCTTCCGGGGCGCCGACGCCTCGGGCACGCAGCTCTTCCGGGGCGAGATCTTCGCCGGGCCGCGGACCGTCGACTACCGGGTACCGGCCCTGAAGCCCGGCAGCTACTTCTTCTACTGCGAAGTGCACCCCACCATGACCGGGACGATCACCACCAGGTGAAGGGCACCGCGCTCCGGATGGCCGGACCGCTCGTCGCGGTGGTTGTGGCAGTCGCCGCGTGCGGCTCGCCCGCTGCCGGGACCGCCACGCCGGGGGCCGCGGCTTCGAACCCGGCGTCGAGCCCGGCCACATCCCCTGGCGGCGGGAACGCGACGCCCATCCCGAGCGTCACCGTCACGCCGTTCCCGGCCGGCAGCAACAGCGTCACGGTCACGCCGATCCCGGCCGGCAGCAACAGCGTCGCCGCGCCGTTCGCCGGCACGCTCCTCATCGCCGATCCTGGCAACGGCCGCCTCCTCGTCATCTCGAACAGCGGCCGGATCCTCTGGAAGTTCCCGGTTGCCGGGAGCCTGCCCAAGGGCCAGTCGTTCGCGGCGGACGACGCCGTGATCTCGCCGGATGGCAAGACGATCGTCGCCAACGACGGAATCCACCAGGTGATCGACCGGATCGACATCGCCACCCGGAAGGTGATCTGGCAGTACGGCACGTACGATCGGCCCGGCTCGGGGAAGGGCCAGCTCCACACGCCGGACAACGCCTTTCCCCTCGCCAACGGCGACATCAGGGTGGCCGACATCGTGAACTGCCGGATCCTCCAGATCGCCCCGGACAAGACGATCCGCCGGATGTGGGGGCGGACCGGCGTCTGCGTCCCGAACGCCCCGTACACCTACGGCGCACCGAACGGCGACACGCCGCTCCCCGACGGCGGCGTCCTCATCACCCAGATCCGGGGCTCGCGGGTCACCCGGCTCAACGCCGCCGGCAAGGTCATCTTCGACCTTCACGTCCCGCTCTACTACCCCTCCGACGCGCAGCTCGACGCGCGGGGGAACATCATCGTCGTCGACTACCACAACCCCGGCGCGGTCATCTCCATCACCCCGCAGGGCCAGCTCCTCTGGCGCTATGCCCCGACGAGCGGCCCCGGCCGACTCAACCACCCGAGCCTCGCCACACCGCTGCCGAACGGACTCGTCTCGATCAACGACGACTTCCGCCACCGGATCGTGGTGATCGATCCACGGACCCTGCGGATCGTCTGGCAGTACGGCCAGACGGATCGTCCGGGGACGGCGCCGGGATACCTCAACAACCCCGACGGCCACCAGCCACTCCCGCCGGGCCTGTTCTGACCCCGCCGGGGGCGGACGAGGAGCGATTCCTCGCGCCGGGCCCAGGGCGCCACGGTCGGCTCGCCCATGAAGGCGATCTCGTCGCGGTCGATCCACAGCTCCGGGGCGGCGTCAACGGCCCGTCTTCAGAATTGTCGGGGCGGGCCGCCTGCCGGGAGAAGAGCGGCGGCGAGCTCCCGGAAGGCTCCCAGTGCCGGGTCGGACGACGGATCGGCCCGCACCTGGATGCAGACCTGGTCTGCGCCAGCGTCGAGGTGGGCGCGGATGCGCCTGACGATCGCGTCGACGTCGCCCCAGGCGATGACCGCGTCGATGAGGCGGTCGCTGCCGTCACCCGCGAGGTCCGCATCGCCCCAGCCCAGGCGCCGCAGGTTGTTCGCGTAGTTGGGCAGCGCGAGGTAGCTCTTCGCAAAGGCCCGCCCGATCCGGCGCCCCTCGGCCGGGTCGGTCGTGAGCACGGCCGTCTGCTCGACGACGAGGCACGGCTCGGGGCCGAGATGCCGACGGGCGAAGGGGGTGTGCTCGACGGGGACGAAGTAGGGGTGCGCGCCGTCGGCCCGCTCGGCGGCGAGCTCGAGCATGCGCGGCCCGAGCGCGGCGAGGACGAGCGGGACGGGTGGGTCGGGCTCCGGCGCGCCGTACTGCGTCGCGGCCATCGCGTCGAGGTAGGCGCGCATCGTCTCGACCGGCCGACCATAGGTCCCGCCGCGGGTGGCGACCGAGGGTGCATGGCTCACCCCGACGCCCAGGACAAAGCGGCCGGGGTATGCCTCGCCGAGCGCCTTGGCACCGGTGGCCATGGCCATCGGATCGCGGGCGTGGATGTTGGCGATGCCCGATGCGACGGCGAGTCGCGTGGTCGCGACGAGGAGGATCGCCGCGTGGCTGAAGATCTCCTTGTTGCCGAGGGTCTCCGGGATCCAGACGACCGGGTACCCGAGCGACTCGAGCTCGCGCGCCGCCGCTCCCGCGTCTGCCCCTGACAGGCGCTGGAGAGCCCAGCTCCACACCCCGATCGGCCCAAGCGCCTGTGCCAGCCGGCGCCCGCCGTACCTGCCGGTGCTGCTCATCGACGGATCGGCTCCTCCCGACGATCGGCTGCCGCGAGGTGTGCCAGCTCGATCGCTCGTGGAAGCTTACCGATTCGCACGACGAGGCCGTACCTGGGCTTCTCGACCGCCCTGGCCTTGGCCGGCTCGAACCTGGCTGCTGACCAGGAGCGCGCCTCTGGCTGCGGGCCGCCGATGTGGGCGAGTGCGCAGGATGGAACGGGCCGCCAAACTACTGTCAATAGCCGGCGTCGGACGTGGTGGGCGTGCTCGCAGCGGGTCGCATTTCGACAGGCATCGAGACACAACCGTCGCCCGGTCGCTATGCCAGCTGCGGCGTCGGCTTCCGGATCAACTCCGCGAGCTTCTCCCCGTCGGGTCGGACGAGCTCGCCGACGCGCTCGCGGTCGACGTCCGCGACGATGATCTGCCCGATCTCGGACCGCACGACCGTGAAGATGCCGAGGTCGCGCATCCGCTCCGACTGCGCGTGGTTGTCCTGCGTCGGGGTGAGATAGTGCAGCGAACCGGCGCGATAGCGATGAATGAGGAAGAGCTGGACGAGCGTCATCAGCCGCCGCCGGCGGATCGACGGTGCGGTGTGCTGGTCACGGATCGAGAGGATGCTGCGGCCACGGCGATCCACGATGCTGGCGAAGATCACGGTGGCGAGCACCTCGCCCGGGTCATCGAGCACCCGCAGCTCGAGGAGGTCTGATCCTGCGGTATGCGGCCGCAGCTCGACGCGGATCCGCCCCGGCCGCTCCCAGTGGTTCGCCCACGTCGCAAGCCATTCCTCGAGCAGCCCCGTCGGCACTTCGGTCTGGACGAGATGCTGGTGTTGCGTCGAGCCCTTGCCCATCGCCTTCGTCGCGGCGGTTCGCCCGGAGGCGGCCATGAGTGCCGCGTCGAGCCGGTCTCCGCCAACGAGGGATTGTGGGGTGCGGTACGGGGACTCGAGCAGTCGGAACTTCCGCTGGAGGCGGGCGAGGGCGAGCATCCCGTCCTCGCGCAGCGCCGTGGCGAACTCCTCGGCGGCGAGGCCATCGATCTGATGGCCCCCGTAGGTGATGAAGTTGAACACGAAGCCGAGCTTCCCGAGCTCCTCGGGAAAGCGCCGCATCGCGTCGTCGCTCAGGCCGGTGGTGTCCCAGTTGAACGACGGCGACAGGTTGTACGCGAGCATCTTGTCGGGATAGGCGGCATGGATCGCCGCCGCGAATCTGGCGGCATCGGCGAGGTCCGCGGTCTTCGTCTCCATCCACAGCAGGTCGGCGAACGGCGCGGCCGCGAGCGACTTGGCGATCGCATAGTCGATCCCGCCCCTGACCTGGTAGTAGCCATCGGGGGTCTTGGGCAGCTCGGGATCCCAGGCGATCCGGATGCCGAGCGAGTCGGCCTTCTCGCGGACCTCGGAGAAGGACGCCCGGCTGGCGAAGGCGCCCCACTCCTCGAGGGTCATAGCGAACCGCTCGCCCTCGCCGATCCGTCGGCCGAGGACCTCGCCAACCGCCTCACCGTACGTCTTGAGACCCGCTTCGGCCTGCCAGATCTCGGCGTA
Organism: Chloroflexota bacterium; assembly: GCA_015478725.1. Taxonomy (NCBI): domain Bacteria; kingdom Bacillati; phylum Chloroflexota; species Chloroflexota bacterium. Next base: position 35,692 of record JADMIG010000015.1, read on the forward strand.
TCCGGTGTCGATGGCGTCGAGCAGGTTCTCGAGGGCGGTTCCGCCGCCGGCCTCGCGGGCGATCTGGGCGTTCCGCTCGATCAGCGCCATGAGCCCGACCCGCTCGAGCCAGGCCCTGGCCTTGCGCAACTCCTCGTCGGGTACCGCGAACAACAGGTGACCGCGGATCTCGTCGAGCCCGAGGCCGTGGAGCGTCTCTTGGATCGCGAGGAAGCCGACCCGGTAGCTCGGCAGCTCGAGGTTCGTCGCCCCGAGGATGAACGGCTGGTCTCGTTCGTCGCTGCGGTTGTCGAGGAACGTCGCGGCCTCGGCATCGGTGCGAGCGACGACGATGCCCGGCACCCGCATGATGTCGAGCTGCAGGCGCGCGGCATTGAGCCGCTTGTTCTGCTCGTCCTGGGCGACGAGCACCTTGCCGCTCTGGTGGCCGCATTTCTTGGCGCCCGGCTTCTGGTCCTCGATGTGATAGCCCGGCACCCCGGCCTCGACGAAGCGCCGGACGAGGTTGCGCACGTGCGCGTCGCCGCCATGGCCCGTATCCGCGTCGGCGATGATGAACGGCCGGAAGTCGACTTCCGGCGTGGCTTGGCGCTCCGCCTCGTCCAGCTGGGCACGGGCAAAATGCTGGTTCTTGTCGGCGCTGAGGAGGGCGCGCACCAAGCCCGCCGCTTCGTCGGGAACCTGGCTCAGCGGATAGCTCGCAAGGTCCGGGCCCGGGTCCTCGGTAGGCGACCCCTTCGCCGAGGTGGCCCAACCGCCGAGGTAGATGGCTTCGATCCCCAGCCGCTTCATCACCACGGCCTGACCGGGTGAGTAGGGACCGAACGTCGTGATCTGGCGGCCCTGCGCGAACAACTCGCGAAGTCGGGCATAGAAGCCCTCGGCGGCCATTCGGGCGACCGTGTAGTCCGCCGCGATCGTGCCCTGCTGGGCGGCGACCTCGCGCGGGGTATGGAGGCGGACGATGCCTTCGAAGCGGGACAGTGCGAACCACTCGCGGGCGGCCGCGACCTGTGTCTCGAACGAGTTCATCGCGGGCATGGACAAGGCGTTCATCGTCCGCTCGTCACTCGTTCTCGTGGTCGCGCGGGCAGTCGTACGGGCACTCGCACGCCGCCAGATAGCTGTACGGTCGCCGTGCGGGCTCGCCGAGCGAGCCCTCGCTCTCGAGGGCGAACCCTCGGAGCCACCGCTGGGCGGGTTCCTGAGCGCCGACCGTCTGCCCGATCGGCTGCTGTAGATCGATCCTGCGTTCCATGGCGGATCCTTCATCGCGGGCTGGAGCGGCAACCGTACGATGTGCTCGATCATCCGTCCAATCGAATCTACTATCGTTGGTGATCAGCATTGTTGATCATCACCCGGAGGCGCCACCATGCTCCTCGCCCAGATCGAAGGGTTCATCGAGATCGCCCGCCAGGGCAACATGCGACGCGCCGCCTTCGCCCTCTCGATCAGCCAGCCGGCGCTCACCGCACGGCTCCAGGCGCTCGAGGAGGAGCTCGCCACGGCGCTCTTTCGGCGAACACACTCGGGCATGGTCCTGACGCCCGCAGGACGGGCCTTCCTGCCCCACGCCGATCGCGCGATCGAGGCGATCCGCAGTGGCAGCTCACTGGTCCGCGAGCTCGAGCACGGCGTCATCGGCGAGCTCGCGCTCGCTGTTGCTCCCGCGGTCAGCGCCTACGTCCTGCCGGAGATCCTCGTCCGCTTCACCGAGCGACATCCGGACGTTCGCCTGCTCGTGCGGACCGGCCATTCGGAGGAGATCGTCGAGCTCGTGGCTCGCGGCGAGGTCGAGCTCGGGATCGTCAGACAGCTCAGGGACGCGCGCGTCCGCAGCCGTCCGCTCTACGAGGACGAGCTCGTCCTCGTCGTCCCGCCGGACCATCCGTTCGCCCGGGCGGGGAGGGTCGACGTAGCGGAGATCAGCCACGCTCAGCTCATCCTGTTCGACCGGACGTCAAGCTACTACGAGGTCACGAACGCCCTGTTCCGCATCGCCGGCGTCGTTCCACGCGGGGTCACCGAGGTCGACAATATCGAGGCGGCAAAGCGAATGGTCGAGCGCGGGCTCGGCGTCGCGCTGCTCCCCGGGACGGCGGTCGCCGACGCGCTCTCCGCAGGCTCGCTGCGGGAGATCGAGCTCGTCGGCGCAGTGACGATCCGACGGCAGATCGTGGCGGTCGAGCGGCTCGGATCCCGCCCCAGCTCACCGTTCCTCGACACCCTGTGGGGACTCCTCAACCGTATCCCGGAGATCATCCCGCGGGCGCTGCCGATTGTCGCAACCGACTGAGGTCGCGACCCCGGGCGTCCCGACCGTCCCCACCGGGGCGCCGGTGTCATCGCCCGGCCAAAGGGATCTACGTGGCGCGGACGACCGGCTCCACGCTCCTTAGCGCGATCGGGAGCCGCCCTGTCCATCCGCCGGCGTGTCCCCGCTCTACCGGATCGGGTTCCGCCTCACGATTGCGGTCAGCTGAAGCGCCCCGCGGTCGTTGACTCGCTCAGCGGATGGCCCGGTTTCGGGCACCGGCGAGCCGCGGGTCACGCAGCGGGCCGCTCGTACAGCACGAGCTGCCAGATGAGCGTGGTGCGGTGGAGTCGCTTGACGAGGCCATGGGCGGCAAGAATCGCGTCGACGTCAACGGCGCGATGGACATACACGCGAAATGGCGACCGCGAGAGCCGCAGCTGGGCGTTCAGGATTGCGGTGCCCACCCGCCCGAGCCATGAGTCGCGCGGGAAGATGAGGCCATACCGACGACGCGCCAGGTTCGCCGATCGACCGACGAGAGCGACCATGTCCTCGTAGCAGCAGATGACCCGGTCAAGGGCGACAAGGTCCGCGGGCTGGACCGCATCTGCGAGCGCGACGAAGTCGCCGACGAGGTAGCGGACGCGGTCGCCATGGCCCTGCCGATCGGCCTCCTCCCTCGCGACCGAGATGTAGGCGCGAGATGCGTCAACGTCGACTGCGGCGGCCGCCCCGGAGCGCAGGAGCTCGTGGTGGACCGCGCCCACGCCGCCACCGATTTCGAGGACGGTCTGCCCGTCGATGCCCCCCGCTGCGAGCGCCTCGATCAGGGCGCGAGTCAAACCCACCGAGCCCTTCTGTCGGTAGGCCCGAAGATCCTGGGCCGCGTGGCGGTCGTTGAACTGGCGATCGAACGGGGAGTCGCCGGGTGAGCAGCAGTCCATCGCGCCGATCCTAGCAGCCGCTCCGGTCGCGGCCGCCGTCGGCCCAGCCAGCCGTCAGCCGCCCGAGGGTGGCTGCCCCTGTCCGATGCCCTCGACAAGCTCGTCGCAGATCTGGGCCATCGTTGCCGGCAGGGTGCAGGTCACCTTGAGCGCCGACGGGGCAGTCTGGCCGCTGCCGCCGGCCTCGGTGCCCGGATCGAATACGAGGAACCCGAACGCCCGATACCGGCCACCCGACGGCTCGCCCGTCCCGGCCACGCCCGGCGGGTCGGCGAAGACCGCGGAGCGGGGCCTGGGTCGGGTGACCTGCTCCCCGATCGGCGGTCTCGTCGGGCACGAGAGCCCCGGTTGGGCGAACAGGTTCCACGCCTCGGGAAACAGGCCGCACGCCATCGACGCGACACAGCCGACGCACGCGCCACCGGAGGAGACGGTGACCGCCTGCTCGTCGAGCGACGGGCTCGCCGACGGGGAGAGTTGTCCTGGCGGCGTGATCGCCATGCGGGCCGAGCCGTCGACGCCGACGGCGGCCTCGCAGTGCCAGTCCTTCGGGCCGAGGAGGGTGAGGGTTCCGTTGCCGTAGTAGGTGACCTGCGCGGCCACGTCGTGCGTCACGGTCGCCGTCATCGTCGTAGGGACCGGGGGCATCGTCTCGCCGGGCAGCCCGAAGCTCGTCGGGCAGGGCACCTCGGGGATGCGTGCCGTGTGGGCCGGCTCGGGCGTGGGCGCGCCGAGGCCGGCTGTCGTGCCCGGACTGGGCGACGTTGCGCCTGGCACACGGGATGGTACGGAGGAAGCCGCCGCACTCCGGAGCAGTGCTGTCGGGGCCGCGCTCCCGCAGGCGACCACAATCAGGGCGACGGCCGCCAGCAGGACGGCGACGCGATCGGAGAGCCGCCCGCGACCACTCGCGTGCCGGGAAGCCCACGCCGATCGCCGCTCGCTGGAGTTCACCGTCCGATGGTACGGCCAGCACAACCCCGGTGGAGGCCGATCGGGACGCCGCTCACCTTCATCAGGCCCGCGTCGTCAGGCGGACGCCTGGAGACTCCCCCTGATCCGCTCTGCCCACTGTCCTGGAGTGCCTGACTGCACTGGGAGACGCTTCGGTCCGGCTCGCCGTCAGGGCGCGAGGCGGTGAGCGAGCTCGTCGCGCGCGATGACCCCGCGGGGCCCGGCGAGGACCACGCGACCCCGGTCCAGCACCATCACGCCGTCGGCGAGATCCAGGGCGAACTGCAGGTGCTGCTCGACCAGCAGCAGGGCTGCGCCCTGCGCATATCCGCTGAGCGCCGCCAGAATCTCGTCGACCACGCCGTGCCAGACGCCCTCGGTCGGCTCGTCCATGATCAGGATCCGCGGCCGGGCGAGCAGAGCTCGTGCGATGGCCAGCATCTTGCGCTCGCCGCCACTCATGGTCCCGGCCTGCTGGCCGACGCGGCTGGCGAGCTTCGGAAACAGCTCGAACGCCTCCTCGATCCTGGCCGCGCTGCCCTTCGGACCGGCGCGAAGGCCGAGCAGCAGGTTCTCCCTCACGGTGAGACTCGCGAACACGCCCTGCTCCTGGGGGACGTAGCCCACGCCTCGACGGACGAGGCTCGCCGGCGGATGTCCGGCAACGTCCGTCCCGTCCAGGGTCACACGGCCCGCGGTGGGTCGGTTGTAGCCCATCAACGTCCGGAGCAGCGTGGTCTTGCCGGCGCCGTTGCGTCCAACGATCGCGATGGTCCCGACTCGCGGCACCGAGACGTCGACCCCGAACAGCACCTGGCTACCTCGATACCCACCGGATATGCCCTCGGCACGGAGCACCGCCGGTGACTCGCCGACGGCGGGCACAACGGCCGACACAGAAGATGCGAAGAGGTCAGGCACGGGTGAGGTAGACCTCCTGCACGTGCGCGTCGGCTTCGATCTCGGCCGGCGTACCCGTGGCGATGACCCGGCCCTGGTGGAGCACGCTGATCCGGTCGCAGAGACCGCGGATGAAGTCCAGGTCGTGCTCCACGATGAGAATGCCGCAGCTCTCCCGCGCCGCCCGGATCCGCGCTCCGGTTGTCAGGCGCTCCTCGTGACTCATGCCCGCGGTAGGCTCGTCGAGGAGCAGGACGGTGGGGCGCAGAGCCATCGCCATCGCGATCTCCAGCCACTGCCGCTGTCCGTGCGACAGCTCGCGGGCAAGCTGGCTCCGAGCTTCGGTGAGATGGAAAGCCTCGAGCAGGTGGTCGATCCTCTCGGCGCATTGAGCCCGCGTTCGGGACAGCAGCAGGGATCGGAGCGGCGTCGTGGACTGGACCGCGAGCAGCAGGTTGTCGACGACCGTCTGGTCCAGGTAGACGCGGGCGAGCTGGAACTTGATCGAGATCCCCGCCCGCACCCGGGTCGATGGCTTGGCGTGCGTCACGTCGCGACCCTCCAGTCGCACAGACCCGGACGTGGCGGCGGTCCGACCCGAGATGACGTGGAGCAGCGTGCTCTTGCCGGAGCCGTTCGGTCCGATGAGGCCGACGACCTCACCGACATTCACGTCAAGGTCGGCGCTCTCCAGGGCGACGAGGGCACCGAAGGTCTTGCGGATGGCGCGAACCTCGAGCGCGGCCGCGTGCTCATCAGGCACCGCCGCCTCCCGGCGCGGAGCCGCGCGTACCGGCCGATGCAGCCCGCCGGACGCGACGCGGCGCGCGACGGCCGAGCAGGCCACCGGGCAGATACAGGATCGTGCCGAGGAGCAGCGCGCCGAGGACCACGGGCCAGAGTTGCGGGAGAACCTCCTGCACGCGTCCCCCGAAGACCTTAACCACGCCCATCCCGAGCAGCGGCCCGATCAGCGTCCCGCGCCCACCGAGGACGACCCACAGCAGCACCTGCGTTGACAGGGCCACGCCCAGGAAGCCCGGGGAGACGAACCCCTCCTCCAGAGCGTAGATCCCGCCGGCCATCCCTGCCAGGCCGGATGTCAGCGTGAACACAAGGATCTGGACCGACGTCCGCCGGTAGCCCAGGAACTCGGCCCGTTCACCGTCGTCGCGGACGGCGCGCATGACGAGCCCGAACTGAGAACGGTTGAGCAGGTGGCCGGCGGCAAGAGCCAGCGCGAACAGCACCAGAATCGCGTAGTACATGGACGGGCCGTTGGAGAGGTCCAGTGGACCCAGCGTCGGGGCCGGGACGCCCGGAATCCCATTCGCGCTGCCGAGCACGTCCCAGCCGGAGGCGAGCTGCTCGGCAGCGTAGCCAAGGGCGAGGGTCACGAGGGCCACGTACAGCTCGCCGACCCTCGAGCCGACGAACAGGAACAGCCCCACGAGGACGCCGGCAAGAGCGCCGGCAGCCAACCCGACGACGGACGCCAGGACCAGGTCGGTCATGCCGGCGTGGACTGCCAGCATCCCGACGGCGTAGGCGCCCGTGCCGAAGAACACCGCCTGCCCGAGCGTGAAGATCCCCGTGGACCCCCAGGCGAGGTCCGCGCTGAGGGCGAGGATGCCCAGGATCAGCGCTTGGGTGAGGACAATGACGTAGTAGTCGAGCCCCACCAGGGCAAAGACCGGCGGGACGATGGCCAGCAGGCCGACGAGGAGAACGACGACGACGCCTCCGTGCCGACCTGCCAACCAGGTGCGCGGTCTCAGCCGCACTGACCCGTGGGATCGATAGCGCCGAGATCCTGGAGGATCTTGACCGAGGCGTCCGCCTGCATCTGGCCAAGCCGCATCTTGAGCGTGCAGTGGCGGGTGGCAGGCTTGAAGGCCGCGGGGCCGCCGACGCACTCGGTCAGCGACGCCGAATCCATAGCGGCATTCACCTTGGCGAGGTCGAGCGAGCCGGCCTTCTCCACCGCGACCTTCCAGAGATGCAGGCCACGGTACCAGGCCGGGCTGTTGAACGTCGCGGCGAAGACGCCGTCCGGATACTTCGCCTTGAACTCGGCTACCTTCTTCACGGTGAAGTCATCGTTGCCGCCGCTGGCGAAATAGTCCTGCGCGCAGAGGATGCCGGCCACATCGGGGCCGAAGAGCGCGTTGACGCCCTCGTCGTAGAGAGAGGCGAGGTGTAGTCCCGTGTACCCACCACCGACGACGCCCTTCACGAACTGGACCGACGTCGGCAGCACGGTCACGTCGAAGATGGCGTCCGCCTTGGCGGCGAGGGCCTTGGTGACGAGCGGCGACGCGTCGGTCGCGTTGAGCGGGAGGTAGTCCTCGCCAACGATCGTGCCGCCAGCGGCCTCGACCTTCGCCCGGACCTCTTTCAGCATGTTCCGCGGGTAGAGATAGTCCGCCCCGCAGAGATAGAAGGACTTGGCGCCCTTGGACATCGCGTAGGCGACCGTCGGGTCGACCTGCTGGTTGGGCACGGCGCCGTCACTCCAGACATTCGGGGTGCACTCGCCGCCCTCGTAGGAGGCCGGCCAGATGTAGATGGTCTTTCCCGTCGTGGCGATGATCCCCTTGATCGCCTCGCGCATGTTGCTCGCGACACCGCCGATGACGACGTCGACCTTGTCCTTCTCGACCAGCTGCCGGGCGACCGTCGCCCCGACCGCCGGGTCGGTCGCGCTGTCAACGAGGACCATCTGGAGCTGGCGGCCGAGCACGCCGCCCGCCGCGTTGATCTCGTCGATGGTGAACTGGGCGACCTGCTGGTTAGACTTGCCGACGACGCCGAAGGCGCCGGTGATGTCGGTGAGGACGCCCACCTTGATCGGGCCGGACGATCCCGCGCCGGGCGAACAGGCCGCCAATACGCTGCTGAGCGACCCGCCGAGACCGAGCGCCGCGCCACCCAGAGCCAATCCCTTCAGCACCTGGCGCCGCGACAGGTCCCGGGTCATCCGATCGTTGCTCATCGCACCTCTCCCTTTGTGTCTGTGGTTCCGTTATCTGCTGACCAATCCCGTCGGCCGCAGCCGCATGAACACAATCGCCCCGAGGATCACGACGACCTGGGCGGCGACCGGGCCGATCAGGGCCGGCACGAGGCCGGCCGGGATCCCGATCGCGATGGCGCCGAGAAGCGGCCCCTCCAAGGAGCCGAGCCCGCCGACCATGACCGCGATGAACATCGGGACGAGGTTGTCGAGCCCGAGGTCGGGATAGAGCGTCAGGTTGGGGACGATGAGCGCCCCGGCGAACCCGGCCAGGCCGGCGCCGACCGCGTAGGTCCCCGCGTACATCCGGCTCGTGGAGATTCCCGTCGCCTCGGCCAGCTCCCGGTTGTCCAAGGTCGCTCGGACGCGGAGCCCGAGCGAGCTGCGGCCCAGGGCGATGTAGGCGGCCACCACCACGACGATCGTCACGCCGATGATGACGAGTCGCCATGCCGGGAGGCTCGCCCCGAGGAGGTCGAAGCTCCCGTGAAGCGGGGCTGGGACCGGGGCACCCTGGGAGGTCATCATCGCCCGGACCACCTCCCGGATGACGAAGCCGACGGCGAACGTGGCCAGCAGCGCTCCCGCCGGGCTGGCGTAGAAGCGCCGGATGACCAGCCGCTCCAGGAGCAGCCCGAACGCCCCGACGACGATGGGTGCCAGGAGGATGCCCAGGAGGACGCTCCCGAACCACGTGTAGGTCAGGAACGCGGTCACGGCTCCCAGCAGCACGAATTCGCCCTGGCAGAGGTTGAAGATCCGCATCATCCCGACGATTACGGCCATGCCGAGCACGAGCAGGAGGAGAATCGACGTCACGCTGAGCGTGTCGAAGATCACCCGGACCAGAGTTGGGCTCACGGACGCGATGGCCTCATGTGGGTTCGCCCATCATCTTGAGCGTGTCGCCAGGTCGGCCGCCTGCGCGCTGGACCTGCGCCTGGTGGTCGTTGAGCGCTTGGTGGAGCATTGCGCCTGCCATCCCGCCGTTTGGCTGATCTCATTGCAGTAGGGCCGAGACCCCGACGCTCGCCACTTGGACCAGAAACCAGGGCGGCTGATCCGGATCGAGCCCTGCAATCGCAACCTCCTCCATGGCCCCGCGCCGAATCCTGGTCGCGCGGGGCGCACGGGGTCCGATCTTCCCCGATGCCATCGAAGTCTGGCGGCCGTCAGCACGACGGCAATCCGTCGAATGACGGATGTAGGCGCTCATCCTTGGGTCCGGCCGGACGGTTGGCGAACCTGTTCAGTCAGCCGCCGGCCTGGCCGCCGAGCTCCGCATCGCTGGATCGGACCCGGAGGAGCCCCTGCTCGACCGCGAACGCAGCCGCGCCGGCCCGGCTCGGCAGGCCCAACTTCTGGAAAACGCGCTCCAGGTGCGTCGCCACGGTCCTCGGACTCAGTCCGAAGTGAAGGGCGATCTCCCCGTTCGAGAGGCCACACGCCACGAGCGTCAGGACGTCGAGCTCGCGAGCGGTCAGCGCGTACGGAAGCACTGTGGCCGAGGCGGTCAGGAGGGCGACGTCTTCGAGGCCAGACGGATTGGCTCGGACCCGGAAGATCTCAACGCGCTGCCAGCCGTGCGCTGGGTCGAGCCAGAGGAAGCGCCGGCGAGCCTGCTGGCGCGCCAGCAGCTGGCGAGCGAGGTCGACTAGTGGCGGTGTCGAGCCGAGCACAGGGCCTACGCTCCGGCCCTTGAGCTCCACGAGCTCTCCGGACTGGGTGACCGCGGCGGCAGAGGCACCCGCCTCCGCCAGCGACGCGAGCCAACCAGCCGAGCGGGTCGCATCCGTCACGAGGGCGAGCAGGCTCCCGAGTTCGTCAAAGAGCGCTAGCGTATCGTCGGTCGGCGTCGTGCTCGTCGTCGTGTTCAGGTTCAGCACACCGGTGTAGCGCCCGTCCTCGGTGAACAGGCAGGCCGTCATCCCCTCGTCGTAGCCGGCCGGGCTGAAGACGTGACGAGGCGCATAGGTAGCCCGGTAGTCGAACGGCGCAGAGCCCCACCGCAGCGGCCGGCGGATCTTGTGAGCGCGACGAAAGCCGATATCACCGGCGGCGTTCAGGTACGCGAGCGTCGAGTCGGCGTATCCCTCGTTCGCCAGCGTCCGGTGGGTCCGACCGATCGGGTCCCAGATCGAGAAGGCGGCGGCGGCGAATGGGACGAGATCGGCGACGGCCTCCAGGATGCGCGCCGCGAGTTCGTCGGGCGGCCTCGGCTCGGCAAGCCCCCTGGCGACGCGCGCCAGTACCGCGATCTCGCGGGCGACGGTTCCGCTTGCCCCCGATCCGGTCGTGGCCTCCACCGCGGGCGCCTCGCAGTCTCCGCTGGCGCTCCACGGCCGAGCGGATGAGGCGCCATGTATACCATGCTGCGCCATCGATCCCGAGTCCCACCCAGGTGGCCGTAGACATCCCGGAGTTCAGGCCGCACCCATCCAGCATCCGTCGAATGGCCGATGGCCGAGCCGTCCCCAGGGCGCTACGGTCACGGCCAACGAACGGCCGACGAACGGCCAACGAACGGCCGACGGTTCCGGCACCGACGAGCAGCGACGGGGAGCGCGAGATGACGATGGAGCTACTGCGGACGGGGCTTGCCTACCACCCGCGATTCCTTGCCCACGACACGGGTCTAGCCCTCGTCAGTGCCCCGGTGCCGGTCGATGGACCGTTTCAGGTGACGCCGCACCCTGAGGGCCCGTATCGTGTGCAGGCGGTTCACCGCACGCTCGAGATGACAGGGTTGCTCGAGCGGCTCACTCCAGTCGCGTTCGAGATCGTCGACGACGACGTCCTGGCGCTTGTCCACACCGACGGCTACATCGAGCACCTCAAGATGGCCTGCGCGACTGGAGCATCCGAGGCGGGGTCCTACGTCCCGATTTGCACCGCATCCGAGGAAATCGCCCGCCTCGCCGTCGGAGCCACGATCGCGACCGTGGACGCGGTCCTTGACGGCACCCTCTCGAACGCCTTCGCTCTGGTCCGACCACCCGGCCATCACGCTCCGGCCGACGCCGCTATGGGGTACTGCCTCTACAACAACGTGGCCATCGCCGCCCGTCACGCCCGCCAGCGTGGTGTCGAACGGATCGCGATCGTGGACTGGGACGTTCATCATGGCAACGGGACCGAGTCCATCTTCCTCGATGATCCGTCCGTTCTGTACATCTCAACCCACCAGGATGCCTGGTATCCGGCCGACACTGGTCAGGCGGAGGTCGTGGGCAAGGGTGCCGGAATGGGCTTCAACGTGAATATCCCGCTCCCCCCGGGGAGCGGGGATGCGACCTACGCGCGCGCATACGAGCGCCTCGTCGCGCCGATCCTGCGCGAGTTCCGACCCGACCTCGTCCTCGTGTCGGCCGGCCAGGACCCGAATGCCTACGATCCGATGGGCCGGATGGCCGTCAGCTCGGACGGCTTCCGGACGATCGCCCGCCGCGTCCTGGACACCGCCACCGACGTGGCTGGCGGCCGCGTGGCCATAGTGCTCGAGGGCGGGTACGGCGGCTATGCGCCCGTCTGCACATGGTCGATCATCGAGGAACTCGCCGGCTGGCGGAGTGGGGTGGAGGACCCATACCGATCATGGTACGGGGCTACTCCGCCCGCGACGCTTGTTGCGCCGGAGGCGGAGGCGGCACTGGCCCGAGCGGCAGGGATCCAGAGCCGGACCTGGCACGGCGTCTCCGTCTGAGCGTCGGATCGCCGCGCTGCGGGCTCAGAGACTGTGAACCACTTGTTCCGAGCGTGCCGACGGTCTCGCGACGCCGGCGAGCGAACGCAGCGAGAAGCTCCCGGGGTGGACGACCCATCGGACTCGGATCATTTGCCCAGACGAACGACCGGAGATCTCCTCGAACCGCCGTGGTCTGGCGCCCAGTCGCTCGCGGGCACCGGAGCGGCCCGAAGAGGGGTCCCGTCGAACCAGATCAGCGCTGTGGGCGACCACCGGGTCGGTCCCAGCCCTGGGCCACGATCCATGGCCCGGACACGTTCAAGCGGACCCGCCCTTCGTGCACGTCGCCGACCGCCGAGGCCGGCACGTAGAGCCTCGCCTGCAAGAGGCCCCGAGCGACGACGAGCGTCGCCTCGCCGACCTCGGCGATCGTTCCGAGCCGGACGTCCTCGCTGTCGGACACGAGCCAGCCCCGCTCGAGATCGACGAAGCGGAACGTGCGCCGAGGTTCGATCGGGCCGCCGACGATCGGCGCGCGCGCCGCCCCACCCCGTCGCCGCTGCGGTCGCCACGCCATGCGCGTCACCCGGGTCCACCGATCCGACCGAGGGTGCCGTGGAAGCGGGCATGCCCTCGTCCTGCGACGGACTGTAGTCCCGGACCGCCGTGGTCACAACGGCGGCGAGCGTCCGGCTCTTGCGCCAGGCGGACTGGCCAGCCCTTCGCTGCCTCAGCCGCGGCCGGCGCGGACGATCGCGTGCTCGAGTTCGACCCCGCCGCTCCGGGTCGACGTGAACGAGGCGGAGATCCGCCAGACGCTCCGACCGTCAGCGTCGGCAATGTCCCCTGCAAGGTCGGCGTCGTACGGTCGCCCCACCAGGAGCGAAGCCATCATTACCAGCGCTGCCCCGATCCGCCCCGCCGACCCTCGCGAATGCGTCGAGACGTTCGCTTGGCGCGGTCTTCGCTTCCACGTCGTCACCGCTGAGCCGCTGACCGCCGAGCAGATCGACGCGATCGGACGGACCGTACCCAGGGTGACGCGGGTGGGGATGTTCGCCCAGGTCGTCGCGATGATCCTCGGGCGCCACGTCCGGATCCGAACCGAGCGCCCATCGCCCGACATCAGGTTCGAGGTGGGCTGAGCGGCCCACTTCGGCGATCCGACCGCGAGGAGGCGAGCGCGAGGGCTTCCTCGACAGGCGCCGCTGGCCGACCCTTCCGTCACTACACCCTGCGCGGCCTGCTCCATTGCGCGTGTGGCACCCGGGCGGCGGCGCCACGACGGAGGGCACCGCCGCGGGGTGGGAGAATGGACGGGTGAAGGCGAAGCTGGTCGCGTTCGGAGATCTCCGGATCGAGGGCGAGCGGTACACCTCCGACGTGGTGATCGAGGGCGGACGGGTCCGCCGACGGCGGAAAGGCCCCTCGAAGCCGCTGCGCGACCAGTTCGGGCACACGCCGCTGTCGGTCGCCGAAGACATCCCCTGGGGTGGCCAGCGGCTCATCGTCGGAACGGGCGCCGATGGCGCGCTCCCCATCACCCCGGAGGTCGGCGAGGAAGCGCAGCGACGGGGGATCGCGATCGATGCCCTCCCGACCGGCGACGCCTGCCGCCTGCTCGCTGATCTCACGCCGAGGGACGTGTACGCGATCCTCCACGTCACGTGCTGAGCGGCCGGTCACGGCACGATGGCTTCTCTATGAAGCCGCTCGCCACACCATGGCAACGTCGTGTGGCTCCGACCTGTCGACCATTGCGGGGGCTGAACGTCGCCACCCCGTGGCCTCACTGTTCATCACGCTGCGGGGCGCTCAGGTCCGGGCCTTCGAGGTCCCGATCGCCCGGGTCGGCCAACCTCGTCAGTGCAGGCTCCGCAGGTTGCCGACGATGCTCGTGACGACGCGCCGCGGGCCGTGCAGCGCGAGCCCGAGGAGGACCGGCACGGCGGCCTCCACGCGCCCGGCATATTCCTCGTACGTCGAGCTGTCGCGGGCGGCGGAGTTGAAGTCGAGGACCAGCAGCCCGCGAGCCAGCGCGCCACGCCGAAGGCCGGCAAGCTCCGCGGCGGGGGCGGCGAGCACGGGCACGGTGGCCTCCACGATGGCGGGATGCAGCTCGCCCTCGGGATCGGTCAGGTCATGGCCCAGTGAAACGATGCCCCGAGCGCCGAGGGTCGCGCCGAGCACGACCGCGATGTTGGCGACCTGCCAGCGTGGCAGGGCATCGTCGACGACAATCACTACCCGGGATGGGACGGCCTCCGCCGTAGGCGTCTCCGCCGCGCCCGGTCGTCCCGGTCGACTCCACATCTCCGAGGCTTCATGCACGCAGCGCATCGTGACAGGCCCAGCGAAACCGTGGCGGCACCGGACGCGGACGAGGCACGGCCGAGCGCGCCGATCGTCGAGCGCAGCGACCTCGCCGAACCGTCCGCATTCACGCCCGAGAGCCTGCTCCGTGAGGCGCGCCGGCAGAAGGGGCTCCCCGCCTCGGATGTTCCGCGAGTGTGCGTCCTCGATCCCGACGGGGACATCGTCCGCGACCTCATCGGGTCGGGTCGTGCCCGCCAGGATCCCGACTGGGCCTGTTACCACACGCTGCTCCACCTGGTCGATGCCGACGGCCTCCGATACGGGATCATCGGTGGAGCGGTGGGCGCCTCGTTCGCGGTCCTCGTCGCCGAAGAGCTGTTCGCATCCGGTTGCCAGTTCCTCGTGAGCGTGACCTCTGCCGGCCAGATCCTCGAGCTTCGGGCGCCGCCCTACTTCGTCCTCATCGAGCGGGCCCTCCGCGATGAAGGCACGAGCTACCACTACCTGCCGCCAGCGCGCTACGTCGAGGCCGACTCCACCCTGATCGATCTCGTCGGGACGGCCCTGCGCGGCGTCGACGTCGTCATCGAGCGCGGCAGCACATGGACGACCGATGCCCCGTTTCGCGAAACCGCGACCGAGATCGCCGAACGGCGGAGCGAGGGCGTCCTCGCGGTCGAGATGGAGGCGGCCGCCCTCTATGCCTTTGCCCGTGCGCGTGGGCGTTCGGTCGTCTGCTTTGCGCACATCACGAACCGGATGGGCCAAGCGGAGCGCGACTTCGAGAAGGGGGACGCGAGTGGGGCGCGCGAAGCGTTGCTGCTCATCGAGGCCGTCGCGCTGGCACTGCCGTGAGTCCCGCCTCTTGGAGTTCACCCGATAGGCAGGTGTGGCTTCGTCATTCCCATAGCCGCACGATGGCGAGATGGTGGCTGCACCAGGACTGCAGTGCCACCAGGCAGCGGTCAAATCGCGAGGCTCGGCAGGTCGATCCGAGTCGGCCACGGTCCCGGCGCCCGACCATCCTGGGGACGGCCGAGGAGGTAGCCCTGGCCATATCCGATCGCGAGTCCCCGCAGCGCCCTGAGCTCGGCCGTGGTCTCGATCCCCTCGGCGATGAGGTGGACCTTGCCCTTCACCGCGAAGTAGCCGATCCCGGCGATGAGCGCCTGGCGGGCGGGATCGGCGTCGATCCCGCGGATGAGCCCGATGTCGAGCTTCACGAAGTCGGGCGCGAGCTCGAGGATGTGGCGGAGGCTGGCATACCCGGCGCCGGCATCGTCGACCGCGAGGCGGACGGACGGCCCGAGCGCCGCGAGCTCGTGGCGGAGCGCCCCGTAGTCGTCGATCCCGACGTGCTCGGTGACCTCGAGGACGATCCCTCGCTCGCTCCCCGCGAGGAGCGCCCGGAGCGCCTCCGATCCGATGAGCGCCGGCGAGGCGTTGAGGCTGAGGTACGCCCCGGGCGGGAGGACCGCCGCCACCTCGAGGGCGGCGCCGAGTGTGGCCGTCTCGAGCTCGATCCCGAGCCCCGCCCGGGCGGCGAGGGCGAAGACGGCCTCGGGCGGGGTGCCGTTGTCAAAGCGGCTGAGGGCCTCGTAGCCGACGACCGCCCCGCTGTGGAACTCGACGATCGGCTGGAAGAACGGGCTGAAGGCCGCCGCGTCGAGGATCGCCTGGACGGCGGCCCGGGCGCCGTCCTCGCGATGGCGGGCCGCGAGCCCGGGAGCGACGAGCGCCCCGACGATCGCACCGAACGTCGCGAGAGCCGGCAGGCGCTCGATGATCCGCTCCGCGTTGTGCGCCTCGTGGACGCCGACGCCGATTACGCCGACGACACCGTGGGGACCCTTGAGCGGAGCATACCCGGCGGTGTGGACGCCAGTCGCCGTGATCGTCACGCCGTAGGCGCCGTCCTCGGGCCGGGCCTGCCAGGCTTCGACCCACGGCCCGGTTGCGGCCCGCTCGCGAAGGTAGCCCGCCCGGGCGTCGGGGATCGCGGTCCCGGCGGTGAGCACGAGTCCCATCCGCCCCGTCACGGCGAGGATCCGCCCGTGGTCGCCCCCGAGCCCGATCACCAAGGCCGAGTCGATCTCCGGAAGCCCGACGATCTCGGCGCAGGCGGCGGCGGCGATCGCCTCGGGCGCATCGGCCGGATCGATCCGGCCGAGGGCGGATTCGATCATCTGCCGCTCGCGGGCATCGCGCGCGAGAGCGCTCTCGAGGGCGCGCTCCCGGGTCACGTCCCGGTCGGTCTGCATGTAGCCGATGAGCTGCCCGGCGGCGTCGCGGATGCCGGAGATGACCGCCTCGACCTCGAAGAGCGTTCCGTCTCTGCGACGGTTGACGATCGAGCCGGACCAGGTCCGACCCGCCCGGACCGAGGCCCAGAGCTCCGACCAGAACGCGGGCTCATGGCGGCCGCTGTCGACGATCCCCGCATAGCGACCGACGATCTCGGCGGGCTCATAGCCATAGGCGCGGCTGAACGCTCCGTTGACGTACGTGACGATGCTGTCGAGGTCGTGCATCCAGATCGAGTCGGCCGTCTGCTCGATCGCCGAGACCAGGCGCGTTCGCTCTGCGCCCGCCGCGATCCGTTCCGTGATGTCCTCGATGACCGCGACAAAGACCGGCGGCACCTCGGTGGCGAGGAGATGGACGCGCACCTCGACGGGGTACGTGGAGCCGTCCTTGCGGCAATGGAGCGTCTCGAAGGCGACCTGGTCGCGCGCGCCGGTCCTGAGCGGGGCCAGCAGATCGGCGAACGAGGCCGGGGTCAGCTCGGTCTTGAGCTCGAGGGGCGTCATCGCGCGGAGCTCGTCGAGCGAGTAGCCAAGGTTCCGGAGGGCGCCGGCGTTCGCTCCGGTGAAGCGCAGGGTCCCGGCGTCGAAGACATAGATCTCGCTGGCTAGCTCATCGAGCAGCCGGGCCAGCCGCGTCTGCTGCGCCTCGAGCTGGACTCGCTCGGTGATGTCCTGGACCGTGCCGACCATCCGGACCGGGCGACCCGACGAGTCGCGGATCGCCTCGCCGTCCTCGTGCACGAGCCGCACGGTACCGTCGGGTCGGATGATCCGGTGGGTGAGGGAGTAGGGGAGACCGTCCTCGCGCGAGCGACGGTCCGCCGCGTCCATGCCGGCTCGGTCCTCCGGGTGGACGAACGCGTGCAGCGCCTCGTTCGTCCCGCCGAACGTGCCCGGCTCGAGGCCATAGATCCGGCAATGCTCATCGGACCAGCGGACTGCATCCGACGCAAAGTCCCACTCCCAGCTCCCGATGTGAGCGATCCGCTGGGCCTCGGCGAGGCTGCGCTCGCTGCGGCGGAGTCCCTCTTCGGCCGCCCCACGAGCCGCGCGGGTCCGCAGCATCGTGATCCCGAACGCGAGGTCGTCGGCGAGACCGCTGAGCAGCTCCACGTCATCGGCGGTGAACGCATTCAGCGTGGTCGCGTAGATCGTGAGCACTCCGAACGGACCGTCATCGGCTCGCAGGGGCAGCGCGAGGGAGGAGGCGAAGCCGTGGCTGATCGCCTGCTCCCTCCACGGGGCGAGCTCGGGATCGGTGAGGAAGTTCCGGCCGATGACGGGGCGGCCGGTGCGGATCGCCGACCCGGTTGGTCCATGGCCGAGCGGGGTGTCTGCCCAGGTGATCGTGATCGATCCGAGGTACCCGGCCTCGGCTCCGGCCTGGGCGACCGGGCGGACGGTCCGCTCCGGATCATCCTCGGCGAGCCCGACCCAGGCGAGTCGATAGCCAGCCTCGTCGACCGCGATCCGGCAGATCGAGTCGAGCAGCTCCGCCTCGTCCTCGGCCCGCAGCAGGGCGCGCTGGGCCGAGCGGAGGACGACGAAGGCACGCTCGCGATCGACCCGATTCATGGCGCCGCAGGTCTCGGCTCGCCCGGCGTCGATGCCGCTCCCGCGATCGCGCTCGGGGCCGTCTGATCCTTCCGCTTGTGCTCCCCGCGGCGGGGCCCGGCTCCGAGCCCGCTCACACCACGCCTCCCGGGTCTCGCACGTCCATGGCCCGGCGATCGTACCTGAGACAGCGCCGGGACGGCGGGGAGGAGGCCGGCCCGGCGGCGTTGTGACCGGCCAGCGGGAGGTTGACGTGCGTGCTCAGCGGCCGATGCGCTTCGTCTCACTATGGCAACATCGTGATGGACGCGCCGTGGCGCCGACGCAATCGAACACGCTGGGCGGCATCAGGCCGTTCGTCCGACTCGATCGTCACAGCGAGCGACGCGCTCGGGCATTCTGCAGGCGGGTCGTTGACGCCGCCTGGCCAGGGTCGGATAGTGGCGACCGCATATGACCCCCACCGGCCGAACCTCGCGTCCAGCCGCCCTGGTCGACCTGCTCATCACCCCCGCGTTCCCGACGCCCCTCGTGGAACGCCTGGCCGCGGGGTTCACGTTCGAGCAGGTGCAACCCGACGTCGACACGGCGAGGGCGGAGCTGCTGGCCAGGGTCGGAAGAGCCCGGGCCCTCTGCTCGACGGGCGCCGATCGGATCGACGCAGAGTTGCTCGATGCCGCTCCGGAGCTCTTGGTCGTGGCCAACTTCGGGGTCGGCTATGACGGTGTCGACGTAGTCGCGGCGGCCGACCGTGGCGTGTGGGTCGCGAACACCCCGGACGTGCTGACTGAGAGCACGGCCGACGTCGCACTGCTCCTCCTGCTCGGGACGCTGCGCCGAGCTGGCGAGGGCTTCGAGCATGTCCGCCACGGCCGCTGGAAAGCGAGCGACCCGGGCGCCTTCTGGGGCGTGGATCCGGGCGGGCTCACGCTTGGAATCCTGGGCATGGGTCGCATCGGCCAAGCGCTCGCCGCGCGGGTGGCGCCACTCGGCATGCGCACCATCTACCACAACCGAACCCGTCTCGCGGCGGAGCGCGAGGCGGAGCTGGCCGCCACCTGGGTGCCCCTCGACGAGCTCCTCGAACGCGCCGACGTGGTGAGCCTGCACGTGCCGCTCTCGGCCGAGACACGCGGTCTGATCGGGCGGCCGCAGCTGGCTCGCATGCGGCGCGGCGTGTTCATCATCAACACCGCCCGCGGCGCGCTTGTGGACGAGGCCGCGCTCATCGAGGCCCTCGGATCGGGCCATGTCGCGGGCGTGGGGCTCGACGTCTTCGCGCGGGAGCCGCGGGTCCCGCGCGCCCTGCGCGAGCACCCCGGCGCCTTCCTCCTGCCGCACCTGGGGAGCGCGACGCGGCGCACCCGCGAGGCGATGATGCGCCTCTGCCTCGAGAATGCGGTGGCCGTCCTGCGCGGCGGGCGACCGTCGACGCCCGTCAACGAGCCGCGCCCCGACCGCGCGAGGGCCCGGGCGCGTCGATGAGCCGGCGATAGAGCTCGGCCTGCCGACCGCGCGCCTCCAGGTACCGGGCGTGCCGAGCAGGGTCCGCCTGCACTTGCCGTGACGGTGGTGGGGCCACCGACGCAACGTCCGTGATCGCGCCGCACCCCGCCAGCGCCAGCAGGGCGGCTCCCCGGCTCGAGGCCTCCCAGACGAGGGACATCTCGACGGGACGGCCCAGGACGTCGGCGATGATGCCGACCCACAGTGGGGAGCGCCGCAGGGCGCCGCCCGCGGCCGTCACGTGAGCCGGTCGGGACAGGGCCCGCGTGAGCCGCTCGTCGACCTCGGCGAAGCGGAAGGCGATCGCCTCGAGGAAACCGCGGTAGATCTCGGCGGCGCTCGTGTCGAGACGGAGGCCGGCAAGCGCCCCGCGCGCGGTGTCGTGGTAGCCGACGCCGCGTTCTCCAGCCAGGAAAGGCAGGACGGAAAGCTCGCCGGCGGCCGGTTCGAGCAGCGCCGCCTCCCGCTGGAGTGCAGCCGGGGAGCGCCGGAGGAGCTTGGCGAGCGCCGCCACGACCCCGCCACCTTCACTCAGCTGCCCGCCCAGCAGCGACCGGTCACGCCCCAGCCGGTACCCGAACAGGCCGGCGGGGATGGGGGCCGCCGGCTCGGGCAGGAGGACCCGCAAGGCGCCGGACGTTCCGATCATCAGCGCCGCCCGGTCGGGCGCCGTGCAGCCGAGCCCAACGTTGCCGCAAGCGCCGTCCCCCCAGGCCGGGAACCAGGCGACGTGGGCCAGCGCCGGCCACCGGAGCGCGGCGGCGGCGCGCAGGTGACCGATCGGCCGGTCGTCGTCGACGATGGCGGGCAGCTCCCGTTCGTCGAGCCCGAGGAGGTCGAGGAGGTCGATCGCCCAGCGGTCGGTCCGCCGATCGAACAGTCCGGTCCCGGAGGCCATCGTCATGCCGATCGGGGCCTCCCCCGTGAGGCGCTCCAGGAGCAGCTCGGGGAAGCCGGCCCAGGAGCGGACGGCCGGGTTCGCGGCACGCAGGCGACGGATCCTCGCCGGCCAGTAGCCGGCGTGCAGCGGGGCGCCCGTCAGCTGAAGGAGCGTGGGAGGATCGACGGCCCGCGCCAGGAGAGCCGCCTCGGCGGCGGCGCTCGTGTCGGCCCACGAATGGAGCGGCGTCAGCGGACGGCCCTGGCCGTCAAGTCCGATGAGGCTGTGGAAGAAGCAGGAGATACCGCCCGCGACGGCGTCGGCGAGAAGGTCGCCAGCCCGCGCTACGAGTCCGTCCAGGACGCTCGCCGTGAGGTCCAGGAGCCGTTCCGCGGCGATGGTCACCCCGCCGTCGCGACCGGTCTCCCAGGCGTAGCCCAGCTGGACGTGACAGCCGTCGACCGGCCGGCCGTCGGCGGCGAAGAGGCCGGCTCGCACCGACGAGCTACCGATATCGAGCGCCACCACGAGCGGCCGGCCGGCGCTCGTGGCCGGGGCGTGCTGCCGGGCCGGACCGCCCGCGCCCCCGGTACGTCGGTGCCGCGACCCACCGAGGGATCGCGGCACCGGGAGGATCTCGCCATCCGCGGCGGGCACAGCGGTGCCCGTCGCTACTGGCAGGCCCCGCTGCTCTTGCACGCGGCCGCGATGGTCGATTGTGCGTTCTGGACGTTGGAGTCGGTCACGAAGACGCTGATCGCGTCCGTGATCGGCGTCAGGAAGGCCGGGATCGTCGCCGGGCCGTTGGCCTCGCTGGGCACCAACTGGTTGGTGGCGAAGTCCGAGATCGCGCTCTGCGAGTACGCGTCGTAGATGCTCTTGTTGGCGTCGACCCGGGCAGGGATCGATCCCTTGTGCGGGTTGAACGCGTCCTGGCCCTCCACCGAGCCAAGGGTCTTGAGCCAGTCCAGGGCGGCCTGCTGGTCCTTGATGTTCTTCGGCAGACCAAAGGTGTCGGTCACGACGATGAAGCTGCCGCTCGTCCCTGGCGCGGGCGCCCATCCGAAGTCCTGGTTCGGCTTCCAGCCATTGGCGGTGTAGTAACCCTTCTCCCAGTCACCCATGATGTTCATCGCCGCGGTTCCCTTGAGGACGAGACCGGCGGCCTGATCCCAGGTGAGCGTGGCGTGATCAGGGTTGACGTACTTGAGGACCCGGGCCATGGTGGTCAGGGCGTCGGTCACCCGAGCGTCCGTCCAGGGAACCGCTCCGGCCCACAGCTTCCGATAGTCAGCGGGCCCGAGCTTGGACAGGAGGATGTCCTCGAACAGCTGGAGTGCCTCCCACTTGTCCTTGTCGCCCAGCGCAAGTGGTGTGATCCCCTTGGCCTTCAGGGCGTCGGCGACCTGGAAGAACTGGTCCCACGTCGTCGGCGGCTGCAGGTTGTTGTCGGTGAAGATCTTCTTGTTGTACCAGAGGACGCCGTTGCGGTGGACGTTGACCGGCACGGAGTAGATGTCGCCGTTGGAGCTCACCAGGTCAAGGAGCTGCTTGGGGAACTTGTCCATCCAGCCGTTGTCCTTGTAGAACTGGGTGAGCGGCTGCATGTAGTTCGTCTTGACCCACGTGTCGATGAGCTCGGCCCCGCCGTGGATCTGGAAGGTATCCGGTGGGTTACCACCGCTCATGCGCGTGGCCAGGACCGCCGTCGCATTCGACCCGGCACCCCCGGCTACGACGGCATTGGTGATCTTGATCCCCGGGTAGTTCTTGCTGAAGATCTGTTCGAGCGCCGCCAGGCCCTCGGCCTCGCCGCCGGCGGTCCAATAGGTGAAGATCTCGAGATTGCCCGAAGCTGCGCCCGATGCTCCGGGCGCCCCCCCGCTCGCCGAGGCGGCCGGCGATGCGCTGCCTCCCGAGCAGGCACTGAGCAACAGGGCCCCGGCCGTGAACAAGCTGGCCAATCGGGCCCGGGATCGATACTCGACGCGCATGGCTCCTCCTACTGGTCAATCCGGTCTGACCAGTGGTACCGTAAGCCGCACCCATGTCAGTGTCAATCCTCGGCCCCGCTTCGGTTGGCCTCCAGGCGGGGGGCGTGGTCGCGCCATGCACGGCCGGTCGGCGGAGGCCGCGTCGCGTCGGTATCGTCCGTCCCATGAGTCAGTCGTCCGGTCGCTCCCCTGACCTCATCGCGGACGATCTCGCCGACGAGATCCTGTCCGGACGGCTGGGTGCGGGCGAGAAGCTCTCGTCCGAGCGCCAACTGGCGCTCCACTACGAGGCGAGCCGTCCGATCGTGCGCGAGGCGCTCCGGACCCTCGTCGAGCGTGGTCTTGTCGAGGTGGTGGCGGCGCGCGGAACGTTCGTCCGAAGTGATCCGGACATGTCGCAGCTCCGCCCGCTCGATCTCCACTACCGGCGCCGCGGGACGACCGCGCGTCAGCTCTCCGAGGCCCGGTCCATGCTGGAGCAGGAGGCGGTTGCGCTCGCTGCCGAGCGCGCCGATGCGGCCGATATCGCCCGGCTTGAAGGCGCCCTTGAGCGCGTCGAGCACAGTCGGACCCCGCTGGACCGGGTGCGCTACGACCTGGGATTCCATCTGGCCCTCGTCGCTGCGAGCCACAACCCCGTCATCGAGGCGATGTTCGCCTCCATCGCGAGCCTCGCGGTCGAGCTGATGGTGCGCAGCGTCGGCGATCCCGAGGTCGTGCGCCGGAGCGAGCCCTTCCACCGCATCGCCTTCGAGGCGGTCCGGCGGCGCGACGCCGCGGCCGCCCGGGCGGCGATCCATGCTCATCTGCGGGTGGCCAGCGAGACGTATGGTCTGGACTTCGATCGGAGTCTCGACACGACCGCCGCGCGGGCGCTGCGGATGGTCGGTTCGGCGGCCGGACTCGACGAGTTCGTGCGCAGCGTCCTGCCGGACCACGACACTCCGGGGAGTTGAGAAATGCGGGATCGGGTCGTGGCGGTCGCGTTGGTCGCGCCCGCGACGCTCGCCAGCCTCCTCTTCGTCTATGTCTTCATCGCCTGGACCGGGTTCGCCTCCCTGACCGGCTGGAATCAGATCAGGCCACTGCGGAACTTCCTGCCAGACTTCCCGCTGGTCGGCCTGGACAACTACCGCTCGCTCTTTGCGACGCCTCGCTTCTGGCCCAACGACATCGTCAACACGGCGGTCTTCACCGTCGTGTTCGTCACCGCGTGCCTCGCCGTCGGCCTGCTGCTCGCGATCCTCCTCGATCAGCGGGTGCGTGGCGAGGCGCTCTTCCGCAACATCTTCCTCCTGCCGATGGCGCTCTCCTTCGTGGTCACCGGCACGATCTGGTCGTGGATCCTGAACCCTCAGACGGGGATCAACCAGCTCGTGGATCCGCTCGGCGCGGATGTCGCGCGACGGGCGTTGCTGGGCGTCGGGTTCCTGCAGCCGCTCTGGGGCGCCCTCGACGCGCTCCACATCAACATCGTCCGACCCGGCCTCACGGCAGACCCGCGGGCCGCTCTTGGCGGTGTGGCCATCGCGGCGGTCTGGCAGATGTCGGGCTTTGCGATGGCCATGTTCCTGGCGGGCCTGCGCGGCATCCCCGAGGAAGTCAGAGAAGCGGCCCGGGTGGACGGCGCCTCCGAGTGGCAGATCTACCGGCGGGTGCTCATCCCGTTGCTGCGGCCGGTCGTGGTGAGCATCGTCGTCCTGCTCGCGTATGTCGCGCTCAAGATCTTCGACCTCGTCTTCGTCATGACCCGAGGCGGACCCGGCGTGTCGACCGACTTCCCATCGATCTTCCTGTTCGACAGTGCGTTCGGAGGCAATCTCTGGGCGCGCGGCGCTGCCGTGGCCGTGGTCATGCTCATCGCCTCGGCGGTCGTGGTGCTGCCATACCTCCGCTCGCAGCTGCGCGCAGAGGCAAGGGGATGACCGCCCCTGGCGTCTCGGCTTCCACCGGCCGTCCCGCGCGGCGGCGCCCGAACCCCCGGCGCGTCCTCCTGTACGTGGTGCTCGGTGCTTTCGCCGTCCTCTTCCTCCTGCCCGCCTACGTCGCGGTCGTCGGGAGCCTCAAGTCGCTCCGCGAGGTGAACACCACCAGCATCTGGAGCCTGCCCGCGAGCTTCGATCTCCAGGCCTGGGTCGATGCGCTCCGACCGCCCCTCATCAACTCGGGCGGGATCGGGGCCGGCCTCTACAACAGCCTCGTGATGACGATCCCTGCCGTCGTCCTGTCGTCCGCCTGGGGCTCCATCAACGGCTTCGTGCTCAGCAAGTGGCGGTTCCGTGGCGCCGACACGTTGTTCGCCGTCCTGCTCTTCGGGATGTTCATCCCGTACCAGGCGATCCTCATCCCCCTGGTGAACCTGCTCCAGCAGCTGCACCTCTACGACTCGCTCGCCGGCCTGGCCATCACCCACATCGTCTACGGCATCCCGATCACCACCCTGATCTTCCGCAACTACTACGCGAGCATTCCCGGTGATCTCGTCGAGGCTGCCAAGGTCGACGGCGCGGGCATCGTGAGCATCTACCGGAGGATCATCCTGCCGCTCTCGGTACCGGGCTTCGTCGTGGTGGGGATCTGGCAGTTCACCAACATCTGGAATGAGTTCCTCTTCGCCGTGACCCTCACCAGTTCACCGGCCAGCCAACCTGTCACCGTCGCCCTTCAGAACCTGGCCGGCAGCTTCGCCGCCCTCTACAACGTCCAGATGGCGGGCGCCATCATGAGCGCCCTGCCGACCCTGGCGGTCTACGTGCTGCTCAGCCGCTACTTCATCCGCGGCCTGCTGGCCGGATCGCTCAAGGGCTGAGCGTGCGCCTGATCGACGTGACCGTGCCACTCCGAGTCGGGATGCCGGCCTACCCGGGGGAGGCGGCACCCCGCTTCCACCTCCTCAAGTCCCTCGCCCGCGGCGACATCGCCGATGTGAGTGGCGTCGAGATGGCGCTCCACAGCGGCACGCACGTCGACGCGCCCAACCACTTCCTGATCGGTGCCGCGGGCGTGGACGCCCTGCCGCTCGATGTCCTCGTGGGACCCTGCCGCGTCGTCGACGTCGACGCCGACCCGCACGTCGGGGCGGCTGACCTGGCCTCCGCGCTCGGCGAGGAGCGGCCGGAGCGGATCCTTCTGCGCACCCGCAACAGTCGGTCGCGTCCCGCCTGCTGGGAGCGGCCTGCGTTCACCCCGGATTTCGCTGCGCTCGCCGTCGACGGTGCGCGCTGGCTGGTCGCGCGGGGCACCCGGCTGGTGGGCATCGACTACCTGTCGGTCGAGCCGTTCGGCGTAGCAGAGCCGGCGACGCACCTCGTCCTGCTGGCGGCGGGCGTGGTCATCGTGGAGGGCCTGGATCTCCGCGCGGTCGACGCGGGTTCGTACGAGCTTCTCTGCCTGCCGCTGCCCATGGCGAGTCGCGACGGCGCGCCCGCGCGCGTCGTGCTGCGGGCGCGTTGAAGGATCCTCGGGGCGATCAGGAGGTTCGCCGCGCCTCCCATCCGCCGCCCCGTCAGCGGGACGAACCTCGCAATGCGGGCTGGTCGTCCGCGGTTGAGCCCCGCCGCGCGTGGCCATCTGAAAGCCGGAAACGCGAGTGATGCCAGAGGCCGGCGATGCGACCACCATCGCGACCGCCCTCGCCTTCATCGCCCGGGTCGAGGCGGCCGCGGGTGCCTTCCCTGCCGTCGACTGGAGCTCATGACCGCTGGCGACGTTGGGGATCGCTGGCACCCCGGTCCGGGTGGCGATCCAACGGTGCGACGATCAAGACAAGACGACGACGCGCATCCTCACCTGCGTTCCGTGGGGTTCATGAGTACAGCCAGTTCAAGCGCAGTCCTCGCCCCGTCGAGATCACCGGCAGCCCGGACCAGACCCCGGCTGACCGTTCACGATCTGCTCATCGTGCTCGGGCCGTGCGCCGCCATGCTCCGCGTGGAGCCGGGGTCGATTGTGCCGCTGGCCGTCATCGACGGTCAGGTTTGTTCGAGGCAGGTGCGACGGCAGCGAGCCCGGCACGAAAGGCCGCCGCAC
The DNA here is from genome assembly GCA_015478725.1 of Chloroflexota bacterium. Classification (NCBI taxonomy): domain Bacteria; kingdom Bacillati; phylum Chloroflexota; species Chloroflexota bacterium. The sequence continues at coordinate 62,036 of JADMIG010000015.1, forward strand.
CACCGTTCGCAGGGTGGCGGACGGCGGCGAGACGCGGTAGGGCCTGGGCAGCATGACGACCGACAGCGACGACCAGAGCCGGCTGAAGGATCGACATGAGGCGGACAAGGAAGGGTCGCCCGGCCGCGAGCTCGTCCCTCGTCGGGGTCCGGTTCGACAAGGGAGTCGATCCGACGGGATGCGTCGGGCACACGTTCCACAGGATGGTCTCGTCCTCGAGGTCGAGCTCGGCGAGGATGCGATGGACGATCGACGCCGAGTGCTCGACGTGGCCACGTCGATCAAGGCTCGACCAGCGCTCCTGCGGGAGCGATCGTTCGGACGTGAAGGCCACCCCAGAGAAGCGACAGCCCGCGTATCCGGCTGCCTCCCCGACCAGCAGGAGCGCCGGGTGCGGGCGAGCTCGAAGGTGACCTGCCAGATTCGCGAGCCGGATCGCTGGCGCACCTGGTCGGTCGAGGGCTGGGTCGGCGTCGCGATACGGATTGAACGTCGTTCCGATCTGAGCTCGGGCCAGATCGTCGAGCAAGCGATCGAGAGCGTCCATCGCCTCATAGTAGCCCTGCGCTCGCCGGAGGAGCGCCTGAGCTTCCTTTCGGAGACCCCTACCCGGGGCCACGCTCCACACGAGGCTCCCATCGTGTGGGAGGAACCTTCGTGGTGGCCATGACTGCGATTGGCCCCATTACGCCGGCTCCCGCTCGAGGTTGAGAGTGAGCAGACGGCCGAGGATCGCCTCGGCGGCGATGTCGGCCGGCCAACCGTACGCGGCCAATACCGCTCGATCGACGTCGGCGTGGGTGTTGGCGAGCCACGTCGGGCGCTCGTTGTAGAGGTTCGTGAGGGTCCGGCGGGCGAGTTCCTCGGCGGCGAGGCCGGGCGGGTCGAGCCAGCCGTCGCGGAGCTCGACGAGCCGCCGGGCGGCGACCGCGATCGCCTCGCGCTGCTCGTCGGTCGGGCGAGGGAACGGGAAGGTCTCGAACGTCGTCGTCGGGGTGTAGCGGGGACGCGTTTCGAGCTGGGTCCCCTGCGCGAGCGCCCACAGCTCGTGGATTCGGGAGTGGAGGACGCCGAACGTGCAATCGTCGTCGCGGGCGATCGCGACGAGCTGGTGGTCCGGAAGGATCTTGCGGTCGAGCCAGACGAACAGCCGGTACTTGGTCAGGATCGGTGTGCCGATGTAGCGAGCGAACGGCGCGATGGCGGCCCGCATTTCGCCTCGCGCGCGCCAGTGGAGCCACCAGGTATCGGCTCCGATGCCGGCTTTGGTGCGCTCGGGGCGGACGGTGCGCTGAACGTACTCAAATGGCGCCTCGTACAGGGCGGCCTCCGCTTCGCGCATGTCAACGCCGAAGTCGACGATCCAGGTGTCGCTGGGCCGCCGTGTGATGTCCATGCCGTTGACCCACGGCCGGACGACAGCGGCGTTGGATCGGCCGTCCGGGTTCGGCGACCGGACCATGTCGGCGGCTTGGGCGGCGGGTATCTCGAATGACCCGCTCTTCTGATCGCCGATGAAGGCGATGCCAACGTTCTCCGGCAGTCGCCGCGCCACCGTCAGATCAACACCGCTCGTCAGGTTGGCGTTGATGCCGCCCACGCCTCGGCCATCGAGTTCCCGTTCGTTCTCGGTGCCGTCGTCCTGACCGACGAAGCTGATGTGAACGTTGGCACCTGACAGTACCCACGGCTCATCGGATCGCGCGAAGAAGACGTCGCCGGTCTCCTTGATGCGCTCAAGGACCCGGCGGTTGGCACCTCCTCGAATCGACTGGGTCGCCAGCAAGCCCGCGCGTTTTGTTGGCCCGGCGGTGATCTGCGCTCGGGCCTTTTCGTGCCAATACGAGGAGAGGTCGCTCATGCCGGGGAGTCGATCGCCGAAGACCGAGTACAGCGCCTCGACGTAGTCGTTGCCGAGACCGCGACGGAGGAGCTTCGCGCCTAGGAATGGCGGGTTGCCGACGATGAACTCGGCGGCCGGCCATTCCGCCTCGCGGGGATGGGTCGGGTCCGTGAGGTCGAGCAGCGCGTCGCGGGTCTCGATGTGGTCGAGCGGGCGGAGGATCGGGTCGCGCCGGTAGC